>NZ_NZQP01000009.1:0-67136 GCF_002695945.1 Marinimicrobium sp.
TTCGGTAACGGCGGATGCGGCTTCCCAGTGTATGCGTAGGGCGGATAAGAGCGAAGCGCGCATCCGCCGTTACCACGCCCCGAATCTCCCAAGCTGCGCAGGGCGGATCGGTCCGACGCATCGGAGGCCAACGGCCGCATCCGCCGTTACCCAACCCATGCATCCATCGTTCACACATTGGCTCCCGTAGGGTGGATAAGGGGCGAAGCCCCGTCATCCACCGACTTAAACCGGAGCGAACCTACCAAGGCAACACCTGCCCATTCGAATGCCAAAAGGTCCCGGTATTTTCCAGACTCAGCTCATCAATCCGCTGCACCAACCGCTGGGCAGCCTCATCCGGCGTGATATCCCCGTGACCACCAATCATTTCGGTGCCCACCAGACCGGGGTGCAAGATGGCTACCGCCACCTCCTGTTTCTTCAGATCTTCCGCCAGCGACTTGCCCGCCGCGTTTAACGCCGCCTTGGACATCCGGTAACCGTAGCGACCGCCGCTGGTATTGTCCGCGATGGACCCCATCCGGCTGGTGATCAATGCGACCTTGCCGCCCTTGGCCAACTGCTTGTGCAGGGCATTGGTCACCAAAAGCGGTGCCAGCGCATTGGTTTCGAACTGGTCCCGGATACTGTCGACGTTCAAACGCCCCAACTGTTCGTCCCGCAGGATACCGGCGTTGTTGATCAAAAGGTCGATCGATACCCCTTCAAGGGCCGCGACCAGCGTCTCGACGCCTTTGGGGTCGGCCACATCCACCCCATCAATAATAGTGGCCCCGCTGTTGGCCAGGGCATCCGAAGCCTGGCGACAGGCGGCGTACACCTTGTCCCCCCGGGCAATAAACCGTTTCACAAAGGACAGGCCAATACCGCGGTTGGCGCCGGTGATTACCACAGTCTTGCTCATTGGGAGAACCTCCGTTTTTTGAGTGGGAAATGAAGGGATGGGGGGTAAATACCGGGTTTCAACCCCGAGGAGGGAGGTTGATGGTTCTATTTAACATATATATAGGAAGGCTGGATGCCAAAATGGCGACCTGGAGGGATATGTTTGAGCGGACATGACCTGAACCCCACCTTAATTATCATATATATTATGATGAAATATGCGTTATATGGGGTCCGAGGATAAATTATCTGTGGTATATCAAAAGTATTTGCCTTAAATGCCCCAAAATAGAGCGATAAATGTATGATAAAAGGGTTGCTAGGCTTATTGTCATACGATAGTATTGTTTTGCTCCGTTATTAAAAATAACCAGTACTTGGGAGCGAGCCGGACCATATCGGCAGTTCTCAGGTGCGACTATGAAACCCGCAGGAGAGTTGCAATTATGTTTAAGCGTTCCCTACTAAGCCGCAGTATCGCTGCGTCCATCGCCCTGGCTGGCCTGCCCATGCTGGCTCAAGCCCAAGACACCCAAGACGAGCCTCTGCTAGAAGAAGTCGTTGTTACCGGTATTCGTGCAAGCTTGAACAAAGCCATTGATATCAAACGCGAATCCATGGATGTCATGGACTCCATCGTGGCAGAAGATATCGGTAAGCTGCCGGATAACAACGTGGTTGAGTCTCTCCAGCGTGTAGCTGGTGTTCAGGTTACGGATCGTGCCGGTGGTGAAACCAACGTGGTCAGTATCCGCGGTCTTACTGATGTGAGCACCACGGTAAACGGTCGTACCATCTTCACAGCTTCTGGCCGTGCTGTTGCGCTGGCGGATATCCCCTCTACTCTGGTTTCACGAGTTGATGTGGTCAAGAACCGCTCAGCGGAAACCTACGAAAACGGTATTGCCGGCCAGATTGACGTGCACACCTTCCGTCCGTTTGATTTCGACGGCTCTCGCGTATCGGTTTCTGCTCGTGGCATTTACTTGGAAGAAGCTGAAGAAGTGAACCCGACCATCAGTGCGCTTTTCAGCGATCGGTGGGATACCGCAGCGGGGGAGTTTGGTGCACTTGTTAACGTGTCCTATAGTGAAACCAAATATCGTGACCAGTCCACTACGCCGGGGGCTCAAATACCATTTATTGCCCAAGGTCGAGATCTTCCAGATGACCCAAACATCCTTGATGCGAACGGTAATGTTGTAGATCAGCGTTATGTAGATCTACAGCGTATTTTTCCGACTCGTCCTGGCGTGCAGGAAAATCCAATTTGGACCGCTGGTTTAGAGAATGGCTTGCCGACCGCGCAGGGGTCAACATTGGATATAAACGGTGATCCTGCAGAATACTACATTTCCCGTGACGCGATGTTCATGTCGGACTTCACCGGCGAGCGTGAACGCCCCGCTGCCAATGTGTCTTTTCAGTTCGCGCCGAATGACCGTAGCGAGTACACCTTTGAAGCGTTCTACAATGGTTACCGTAACGAAGGTTTCAACTCATTAAACTTTGCCTTTGTAGATTGGTGGGGCAGCCTTGGTGGGTTGAGCGATGACGTGACTGATACCTTTGAGCTGTATGAAGGAACCAACGTCATCAAAGAGCGTACCATTCGTGATGGTTTCACCTTTGGTAGCGGTGACTACTCAACCGGAAAAACCGACTCTTATGTTTACGCTCTGGGCGGTGACTGGGAGCTGACCGATAAGCTCAACCTGAAGTCTGAACTGGTGTACCAGGACAGTGAGTTTGAGTCCAGCTTCATTGCGATGCGCAGCACCAATGTTCGCTATGAAACCTACGCCAACTTCAGCAATAACCCGAGCATTGAGTTCCGGGACAACCCGGCCACTCCGGATGTTGATGAAGGCGATCAAAGCGACATTTCCCAGTTCGCCATGGCGGAAATGTACGATAGTGGAGAGCGCAACGAGGGTTCTGCAGTTACCTTTACCGCCGATGCCGAGTACTTCACTGACGGCGCGTTCTTCAAGAAGATCGATTTTGGTATCCGTCACGACGTGCGCGATGCCACCGAGTACGCACGTACTCAGGACGCTGCACCTTGTGATGTCGTAAACACCACTGGCGATGCGGCTAACTGCCAGTTCTCTACTTATGAAGATGATGGCATTGCGTACATCAACAGTGGCTTTATGGATGCGCTGGACGTGCCTCGCACTTGGGCGGTGGTTGATGGCCCTTACCTTAAGGCAAACCGTGATTACTTCACTGGTCTCTACGGTCTGGATGCCAATGATCCGCTGCTGGAAGAGTTTGCCATCGAGGAGACCAACACCGCACTGTACGTCGATGCGGAGTTTGAGACCGAAATCGCTGGTAAGCGTCTCGATGGTCAGGTTGGCCTCCGCTACGTTGATGTGACCACCGATACCGTCTTTACCGATCAGGTGGACTTCTCTGAAACCGAGGGCAGCACAGACAACCAGGAGCTTCTGAGCTTCTTGTCTCTGCGCTACAACCTTACTGATGAGCTGATCGCGCGCTTTAACTACGGTGAAACGCTGCGTATGCCCGGATTTGGGGACCTGAATCCGACCATCAACTACTTCGACGATATCACCAACATTGGTTATGGTACTGCGACTGGCGGCAACGCCGACTTGCAGCCGACCACTTCCCAGAACTACGACTTGTCTCTGGAGTGGTACTTCGGTGATGCCAGCAATGCCTACGTAACTCTGTTCCAGCGCGACATCGAAGGCCTGGTTGTTGGTTTCCGTAACCGAGTGAACCGCCAGATTGAAGGTTATGAAACAGATACTTTCATTCTGTCTCAGCCGGATAATGCTTCAGATGGTGAGCTGTCAGGTGTGGAAATCGGGTTCAACTACTTCCCCGAGAACCTCGAAGGCTACTGGGACGGTCTGGGTGTCCAGTCCAGTTTCACCTTCCTGGATTCGGAGCAGGTTAACCCGGTTACTAACAGCGAAGGTGAAGTGACCAGCTACGAAGTGGGTCCGATGTTTGGTGTGTCTGACACCTCCTACAGCGTAGCGGTGGCTTACGAGCGCGATACTTTTGACGCCCGTCTGGCTTATGTATGGCGTGAAGACTTCCTCAACAACAATGAGGCCGCTTTGTTCGCCAACCCGCTGGGCGTGTACCGCGACCCGCAGAGCTCTCTGGACTTCCAGTTCAGCTACAACGCAACCGATGAGTTGGTGCTGACTTTTGATGCAACCAACCTGACTGATGAGGTTTACCAGAGCCGTTACGGCAACAGTGATCTGCATACCTTCGGTAACTGGCAGATCAGCCGCACCTTTGCCCTGGGCGCTCGCTACTCCTTCTAAGGAGCGCGAGCAACCATCAAGGTTGCGTACCGTTCAAACCGAACTTGGCCAACCCTCCGGGGTTGGCCTTTTTTTTGTGTCTGGCCTCCCGGCCGCCTGCTGTTATACCATTCACCTTTGACCGCCGACTTTTACCCATTCAGAGGAATCTGATCTATGCCCGTTCAATCCGC
Source organism: Marinimicrobium sp. (assembly GCF_002695945.1). Lineage (NCBI taxonomy): Bacteria > Pseudomonadati > Pseudomonadota > Gammaproteobacteria > Cellvibrionales > Cellvibrionaceae > Marinimicrobium > Marinimicrobium sp. Next base: position 4,379 of record NZ_NZQP01000009.1, read on the forward strand.
CCCGTTCGAAAGTCTTCCCGATGGCCGTGAGGTCACTCAATTCATTTTGCGCAATAGCAAGGGGATGGAAGTCCGCCTGATCAACTACGGCGGCATCATTACCCACCTGTTCGCGCCGGACCGGAACGGCAATGTTGCCGACGTGGTTGTGGGGTTTGATGAACTTGCCCCTTATCTGACGGATTCCCCGTATTTCGGGGCGCTGATTGGCCGCTTTGGCAACCGTATCGCGGGCGGCCAGTTTGAGCTGGACGGCGTTGAGTATCGCCTGGATCAGAACGATGGTGAGAACCATCTGCATGGCGGGGTTGAGGGTTTTGACAAAAAACTCTGGGATGCCGAACCGTTTGAGGATGACCGTGGTGCCGGCGTCCGCCTGAGCCTGGTCAGTCCCGATGGCGATCAGGGGTATCCGGGCAACTTGTCCGTCACCGTGGAGTATTGGCTGACCGATGACAATCAATTGATTACCGACTACCGTGCTACCACGGACAAGGCGACCCCGGTCAACCTGACTCAGCACAGCTATTTCAATCTGGCGGGTAAGGGCACCGTGCGCGACCATCAGCTTACCCTGAACGCGTCAAAGTACACCCCGGTCAGTGACAAATTGATACCGGAAGGGCCTCTGGTTGAGGTGGCCGGTACGGCCTTCGACTTCCGTAAGCCCAAAACCATTGGGGCGGAAATTGACGCGGATGACATTCAGCTAAAGCGCGCCAACGGTGGCTATGATCATAATTTTGTCGTCGACCGTCAGGGTGGGCAGGGTGAGGTGCTTGCCGCGCGGGCCGAAGAGCCGGTTTCCGGGCGTGTGTTGGAGGTCTGGACGGAAGAGCCGTGTTTCCAGCTGTACACCGGCAATTTTCTTGACGGTTCGGTGGAAGGGAAGGGTCAAAAACAGATCCGTCACGGCGCCTTCTGCGTCGAACCGCAGCATTTTCCTGATTCGCCCAATCAGGACCGTTTCCCGTCCACGATTGTGCGTCCGGGAGACACCTACCACACCCGGATGAGCTTCCGTTTTTCTGTTTCCTCGTGAGGCTTGAGAATGAAAAACCTTATACAGTTATCCGGTGTGTTTGGGGGATTGTTGGTTGCTGGTTGTGTTGCACTGCCACAGAACTCTGACGTTGCATTGAACAGTCCGGATGGCAGCGTCCGGGTCAGTGTTTCGCTGAACGCCCAGGGTGCGGCGGAATACCAGGTCTTTCACGACGAGCGAGCCGTGCTCGAGCCGTCGGACCTGGGCATCCGTTTACAGAATGCCGCTTTTGAACAAGGTCTGTCTCTGACGAGCGCATCCGAGCCGGCACTGGTGGAAGACCACTATGAAATGCACCAGGGCAAACAGCTCGACATTCACTATCAGGCCAACGAGCAGACGCTGCGTTTTGCCAACGCCGAGGGTGAGCCCCTGGTGATTCGTCTGCGCGCCTCCGATGACGGCGTGGCCTTTCGCTACGAATTTCCCGGTGAGGGCGCCAAGCGTTTTGAGCGGGAAATCACCTCGTTCGATTTTCCTGCGTCGGCCAAAGCCTGGATGCAGCGCATGCAGGTGGTCAACACCGGCTTCGAAGGCACCAACCCGGCGTACGAAGAACATTACGAAATGGAAATACCGGTAGGCACCGAGTCTCCCACGGAAGCCGGCTGGGTTTTCCCCGCCCTGTTTCACAGCAATGGCGACTGGGTGTTGCTGAGTGAAGTCGGGATGCAGGGCAATTTTCACGCCTCCCGCCTTCAGCCAGAGTCACCGGAAGGGGAATACCGAATTGGCCTGCCGATGGAAGGGGAGGTGTTCAGCGGGGGCGAGCGACTCGCCCATGACACCGGCGCCTTTCACTCGCCCTGGCGCACCATTACGGTCGGTAGCCTGGCCGATATTACCGCCTCCACCATGGGCACCGATCTGGCGGAACCCTCGGTGATTGCAGACGCCGACTTTGTTGAGCCGGGGATGGCCAGTTGGAGCTGGGGGCTGCTCAAGGATGAATCGATCACCTACGACATTCAGAAGTGGTACATCGACTACGCGGCTGACATGGACTGGGAATACACCCTCGTGGATGTGAACTGGGACCAGAACATCGGCTACGAGCGCATGCAGGAGCTGGTGGACTATGCCGCGTCCAAAGAGGTGGGGTTGATTCTCTGGTACAACTCCGCTGGAGACTGGAATACCGCGCCCTATACCCCGCGAGACAAGCTGTTGACCCGGGAATCCCGGCGCGCGGAGTTCGCCCGTCTGCAGGCAATGGGTGTGCGTGGTGTCAAAGTGGACTTCTTCCCCGGCGACGGACAGTCCGCCATGGCCTACTATCGGGACATGCTGAAGGATGCCGCCGACTTCGAGCTGATGGTCAACCATCACGGCTCCACCCTGCCGCGCGGCATTCAGCGGACTTTCCCGAACATGATGACCATGGAGTCGGTACACGGCATGGAGATGGTGACGTTCTTTCAGGAAACCGCCGATAAAGAACCCAGCCACGCGGCCATGCTGCCCTTTGCCCGCAACGTGTTTGACCCCATGGACTATACGCCCACGGCCTTCAATCATCTGCACAATCCAAAGGTGACCCGCAAGAGCCGAAACGGCATGCAATTGGCGATGCCGGTGGTCTTCGTGTCCGGGCAGACGCACATCGTGGAGACGCCGGACGGCATGGCGAAGGTGCCCGAGTATGTCAGGGCGTTTTTGCGTGATCTTCCCGTAGTGTGGGACGAGTCCCGCCTGCTGACGGGCTATCCGGGTAAGCATGCGGTTTTTGCCCGGCGCTCTGGCGAGCGCTGGTATATTGCCGGTCTCAACGGCGATAGCGAGCCGAAGTCTCTGGAATTGGACCTGTCCTTTATTGGCGGTGCGGAAGGCACCCTGATCACGGACGGGAACGAGCCCCGATCCTTTGAGCAACGCGCCGTGGAAGCCGGCCCGCTTGAGCTGACCCTGGCACCCGCCGGTGGGTTCGTGGCGGTTTTCGAGTAGGTTTTTCCGCTATTGGTAGTATAAATTATTATAGTATAAACTGTGTGCTTCATCCCGCCCGGCACTGCCGGGCCGGGTTGGCAGGAGAGAGCCGGCGCTAGTGTACCCCGTCACTAATACCGGTCCGTCAAATAAGAGGTGCACAATGAAACACGTTATTACTGGTTGGAGCCGATCGATGGCTCTGATCGCTCTGGCACTGGCCACCCTGGCCGGCTGCGCCACTCAGGGCGACTCCAATTCATCCTCCACCGCCGAGCGCGATGGGACCTTTACCAACCCGCTGTTCCCCAATGGCGCGGACCCCTGGCTGGAATACTGGGACGGTAACTACTACCTGACCACCACCACCTGGACCGCTGAGCTGGTGATGCGCAAGTCTCCGACCCTGGCGGGCCTGGCGGATGCAACCCCGGTCAACATCTGGTCCGATACCGACCCGAAACGCAACGCCAACTTCTGGGCGTTTGAGTTTCACCGTCTGAAGGGCCCCAACGGCTATCGCTGGTACGTCATGTACACCGCTGGTCAGGACGGCACTCTGGATCACCAGCACCTGAACGTGCTTGAGAGTGTGGGAGACGACCCCATGGGCCCCTACGAGTACAAGGCGCCGATCATGCCTGACCAGTGGAACATCGATGGTACCTACCTCAAGCAAGACGGCAAACTGTACCTGCTGTACTCCCAGTGGCACGGTGACGAACAGTTGAACCTGATCACCGANATGGAAAACCCNTGGACCCTGAAGGAAGGNTCCCCCAAGACCGTTATTACCCGCCCCGAGCTGGACTGGGAAATCAGCGGCCGTAAGGTGACCGAGGCGGCGCAGATTCTTCAGCGCAATGGCCGTACCTTCATGATCTATTCTGCCAGCTACTGCAATACCCCGGACTACAAGCTGGGTATGCTCGAGTTGGTGGGCGATAACCCCCTCAACGCGGATCACTGGAAGCAGTATCCGGAGCCNGTGTTCCAGCGCGGCAATGGCGTCTACGGCCCCGGTCACAACGGCTTCTTCCCCTCGCCGGACGGCACCGAAGACTGGCTGGTGTATCACGGTAATTCCTCCGTTGAGCACGGTTGCAGCTCCACTCGCTCCCTGCGCGCCCAGAAGTTCACCTGGAACGAGGATGGCACCCCGAATTTTGGAGAGCCCATTCCCGAAGGTCAGCCGGTACAGCGCCCCTCGGGTGAAAATGGTCCGCTGGTAACCCGTATTCAGGGGCAGCACTTCCAGATCGTGAATGCCACCACCGACCTNTGCCTGGATATCGCCACCGCACCGGAAGACAACCGCACCCGCCAGGCGGCCTGTAACCCCAACAACGGTCAGTGNGTCATTGACCCGGTCACCGATGGTTATTTCCGTATCGCCAACAACCACGACAGCAAGTTTNTGGAAGTGGAAAACTGCAGCACCGGCGACAANGCTCGGGTACAGCAGGCCGCCTGGCGCAACAACGCCTGNCAGGANTGGAGCCTNGAGNCGGGTGATGGTGGCCACAGCGTGATCACCAACCGGGCNACTGGCAAGCCGCTGGCGGTCGCCGGTTGTTCGGCCAANGAAAANCAGTCGGTTCTGCAGCAGAGTGAAGACAGCGTATGCAAGCAGTGGCGCCTGCAACCNATGAATGANGTGGCCATCATCAGTGAGCAGAGCGGTCGNGTGGTCAGCGTCGCCGGCGATGATGCNAACGTCGAGCAGCACGCCTGGACCTATGGNGACCACCAGAAGTGGCGGTTCAAGCCCACCGATTCNGGTTACTTTGAGCTNAGCCCGAGCAGTGCCGATGATCAGTGTCTGGCGGTGACTGACGAAGCGGTCGTTCCCGGTGCCAATCTGGAAGTGGATGAGTGCGGCTCCAAAACCAGCCAGTGGGGCATCAAGTTCCTCGAGGGNGGNGCAGTCAGCCTGGTGAACCGCTATACCACTGAGGTNGTGGATGTGGCCAACTGCGGNCTGGCCGATGGNACCAATCTGGCNCTCGGCCCCGACCTGGAAAACCGCTGCCAGCGNTTCCATCTGCGNGCNGCGAATTAANTGATNCACTGACGGCACCGCNCAGCGGTGCCAANCCCTCCCGTAGGTCGGATTAGGCCAAAGGCCGTAATNCGACAGACTCTCAAGGTTTGCAGCTCATTGTCGGATTACGGCCTTTGGCCTAATCCGACCTACNAAGGGGTTGCACTTCTTTNATATTNTACTATAATACCAACTATCCAAAGGCGAGCGGGAAATTGGGCCCGTTTNCCGGAGNGACGGTAATCTCTCCTCCAACGACATTACCGGGGTTCATTTGGATTCTCCTTAAGGCTTGGNAATCGCTGAAGTTGACAGGCAGTTCAGTGGTTTCGTGTCTCTCACTCGATGTTGGTTGATATCGAGGTCTCCCTCGCCTCTGTACCGAAAGGTCCAGAGGCTTTTTTTATGGAAGNAAAATCNTNCATAATGTNGTATTATCTGATAATCNCTTTATTGAACTTTGTTGACTAACACGCTACCTTTGCAGGCTTAACGTCAAACCTTAATAACAATGGATCCCTGCTATGGCCGTATTTGAACGCAACTTCAACCTTTCCCAGCGNATGACGCAGGAGCTGGGCAAGGCTATCGTGTGCGGTGTTTACCCCAAGGATGAAAGCCTGCCGACCGANGCGGAGCTGTGTGAACAGTTTGGCGTGAGCCGCACGGCGGTGCGCGAGGCGGTCAAAATGCTCTCGGCCAAGGGGTTGATCTCCAGCCGCCCCCGACAGGGCATNCGGATTCTGCCCGAGCAGGAGTGGAACATCTTTGATTCGGACCTGCTGCGCTGGTCTNTGGAAGGTAACCCNTCGCTGCGGGTGCTGCGTGAGTTTCTGCAGATGCGCATTGCCATCGAGCCGGAAGCGGCGTCGCTGGCGGCCCGGTTTGCCGACGATGCGGCCATNGATGCGATCGGCGAGGCGCTCGAAGGGATGCGNGATGCCAAGACCAAGCCGGAAGAGGGGCTNCAGGCGGACATCAATTTNCANGTCAGTATNCTGTTNGCNAGCAAGAACCGCTTCTANATTCGCCTGCGNGANTTCATTCAGACCGCNCTGAACGTCAGTATTCGCCACACCAACGTGATCAAGGGCGACCAGGACGCGATCATCGANGANCANGCNAAGGTCTATAACGCNATCCGCAANCGCAANCCGGAGCGGGCCAAGGCGGCCATGCTGCTGCTGATTGACGAGGCGCTGACCTTNATTGAGGAANAGCTGGCCGAGGCCGGCGAAACCATCCCCGAGCCGCGCTGAGCNAGGCCGCTCCNACACGACCAATTCTGGGGCGTTAGTGGCAAACTGTGCTAAGATGCGCGCAGTTTGAGAATCCACGAGGCCCCGTGCCATGCACTGTCCNTTCTGCGGCGCTGAAGATACCAAAGTTGTCGATTCCCGCCTGGTGGCCGAAGGCGATCAGGTTCGTCGGCGCCGGCAATGCCTGTCCTGCAATGAGCGGTTTACTACCTACGAGGTGGCCGAGCTGGTGATGCCCCGCATCATCAAGCAGGACGGTACCCGTGAGCCTTTTGATGAAGCCAAACTTCGGGCCGGCCTGCTGCGGGCACTGGAGAAGCGCCCGGTGAGCATCGAATCGATCGAGTCGGCCATCAACCAGATCAAGCACTTTCTCCAGGCCACCGGCGAGCGCGAAGTTCCCTCGCTGAAGGTGGGGGAAAAAGTCATGGAAGAGCTGCGTAAGCTCGACGAAGTGGCCTATGTGCGCTTCGCCTCCGTATACCGTCGCTTCAAGGACCTCAACGANTTCCGCGAGGAGATCGATCGCCTGGAGCGTCACGAGCCTGAGTTCCAGGAGCCAAAGGCNCACGAACCTCAAGACAAAGTTTAACCGCATGCCCCTATCGGACCTCGACAGCCAGATGATGGCGCGCGCNCTGCGTTTGGCTGAGCGCGGCCTGTACACCACCACGCCCAATCCNCGGGTGGGCTGNGTNATCGCCCTCAAGGGTGAACCAATCGCCGAGGGTTGGCACCNGCGGGCGGGCGAGGCCCACGCCGAAGTCAATGCNCTGGCGGACGCCGGTGCACGGGCGCAGGGGGCAACGGCTTATGTCACCCTGGAGCCNTGCAANCANACCGGTCGCACCGGCCCCTGCAGTCAGGCGCTGATCGATGCGGGTATNACCCGGGTGGTTTTCGGGATGGAGGACCCCAACCCGAANGTCGCCGGAGAGGGNCTGGAGCGGNTGCGNGCCGCCGGTGTNGAGGTGGANGGTCCGCTNCTGGAAGAGGAGNTCCGGGCGCTGAATCCGGGCTTNATCAAGCGCATGGAGCGCGGTCTGCCCTGGGTGCGNTGNAAATTGGCCATGAGCCTGGATGGTCGCACCGCCATGGCCAGTGGCGAAAGCAAGTGGGTGACCGGCCGCCGGGCCCGGGAAGACGTGCAGCGCCTGCGCGCCCGCAGTTGCGNGATCATCAGNGGNATCGATACCGTGCTGATNGANCAGGCCGCNCTGACCGTGCGTGCGGACGAATTGAANCTGGATGACGCGGCGGCNATTGCCGANCGCCAACCGCTGCGGGTGGTCCTCGACTCCCGGGGCCGNATGACCCCCGATGCCCCGCTGCTNCAGCATCCGGGGCCGGTACTGCTGGTTCANGGTGGTGNNGNCGCCGATACCGGNTGGCCGGCGCAGGTGGAAACCCTCGNGCTGGCGGGCCGTGACGGACGCATTGACCTGACCGCGCTCCTGCGCGAGCTGGCCCGGCGGGAGTACAACGAAGTATTGGTGGAGTCCGGGGCGACNNTGGCGGGTGCGTTTCTGGGGCAGGGGCTGCTCGATGAGATGATNGTCTATATGGCACCCAAGCTGCTCGGCAGCAACGCCCGACCCTTGTTCCAGTTGCCANTGGATTCCATGGCGGCCCAGTTGCCGCTGAAAATTCACGACATCCGGGCCGTGGGCCACGATTGGCGCATTACCGCCAGCCCGGATCCGGAGGGTTGATAGGCAGAGCNCAGTCCAGNGTTTGCGTAGGTCGGATTAGCACGCAGTGCGTAATCCGACTATTGACGCTCTGACGCACCTTTGTCGGATTACGCGCTATGCGCTAATCCGACCTACGTATTGAGAAGCAAACTATNTTTACGGGAATTATCGAAGCCAAAGGCCGCGTCGCCCGCCTCGAACCCAANGGCGGCGATCTGCGCCTGNTGATCGAAACCGGCGATCTGCCTNTGGCGGACGTCCANNTNGGNGACTCCATNGCCACCAACGGCGTCTGCCTGACCGTGGTGGACCTGCCGGGCANCGGCTACTGGGCCGATGTGTCCGGGGAAACCCTGGCNTANACCACCATNGGNCAGTGGGCCACCGGCCAACCGGTGAATCTGGAGAAGGCCCTGACNCCCACCACGCGCCTGGGTGGGCACATCGTCAGCGGCCACGTCGATGGNGTCGGGGAGGTGGTCGAACGCCACGGGGATGCCCGCTCCGAGCGCTTTCGCATCAAGGCGCCGGACAACCTGGCCAAATACATTGCCCATAAGGGCTCAATCACTGTGGACGGCACCAGTCTCACGGTGAACAAGGTCGAGGGGGCGGAGTTCGAGTTGAATATTGTCCCGCACACCCTAAAGTGGACCATCATGGACAGCTACCAGCCCGGCACCCGGGTCAACCTGGAGGTGGATGTGCTGGCACGCTACCTGGAACGGCTATTATTGGGAGAGAAGGCCGCCGACACGAGCGGCGGTGTCACCCTGGATTTTCTCGCCGAGCACGGCTTCACCGGCCGTTGAATGGCAGACGCCGGGCCATTGGCCCGGCTACTGATTGAAGGCACCTCTTTTAACGAAGGTCATTATGGAACTGAACACGCCGGAAGAACTGATTGACGACCTGCGTCACGGCAAGATGATCATCCTGATGGATGACGAAGATCGCGAGAATGAAGGCGACCTGATCATGGTGGCCGATCAGGTGCGGGCGGAGGACATCAACTTCATGTCCACCCACGCCCGGGGCCTGATCTGCCTGACCCTGACTCCGGAGCGCTGCCAGCAACTGGGCCTGCCCCTGATGGTTTCGGATAATCAGGCCCGCTATTCCACCAACTTCACCGTCTCCATCGAGGCGGCGGAGGGGGTCACGACCGGCATTTCGGCGGCGGACCGGGCGCGCACCGTGCGGGTGGCGGTCAGTGCCGACGCCAAGCCCCGGGATATTGTTCAACCCGGGCATATCTTTCCGATCATGGCCCAGCCCGGTGGCGTGATGAGCCGCGCCGGGCACACCGAAGCCGGCTGCGATCTGGCCCGCCTGGCGGGATTTGAGCCGGCGGCGGTGATTGTCGAGATCATGAATGCCGATGGCTCCATGGCCCGCCGCCCGGACCTGGAAGCCTTTGCCCAGACACACAACCTGAAAATCGGTACCATAGCGGACCTGATTCACTACCGCTCGGTAAAGGAAAAAACCGTCGAGTGCATCAACCGTCGCCAGGTGGACACCGAGTACGGCCCCTTTGAGCTGCGCACCTATCGCGATCTGGCCCGGGGTGACCTGCATTTTGTCATGCTCAAAGGGCATGTCGATCCGGCGGAGCCCACCTTGGTGCGGGTTCATGTCATGGACGTGGCGAAGGACCTGATTGGTCTCAAGCGCCCCGGCGATGCCGGCAAGCACTCCTGGAATTACCGCGATGCGCTGAAAACCATCAGCGAGGCCGGGCAGGGGGTGCTGGTGCTGATCTGTCACGACGAAAGCACCGCCCAGGTAGAAGAGAGCATCGACTGGATGCTCTCCGGTAAACAGCCGGTGCGCAGCCCGGATCAGGTGTACAAACAGGTGGGTACCGGCTCCCAGATCCTGCGGGATCTGGGGGTGCGCAAGATGCGCCTGATGTCGGCGCCCATGCGCTTTACCGCCCTGTCCGGGTTCGACCTGGAAATTGTTGAACATCTCGAGCCGGGCAGCCAGTAGGGCAGCCGGGCCGGAACACGATCAATCGATTGAAGAAAGAGAATCCTCTATGAGTCAGATCAAGGTTATTGAAGGCGATTTCGCCGCAAGCGAAGGCCGCTACGCATTGTTGGTCAGCCGCTGGAACAGTTTTGTGGTCGAAAGCCTGAAAGAGGGCGCGCTGGACACCCTGCGTCGCCACGGTATCAAGGACGATCAGGTCACCATCTACTACGCCCCCGGCGCGTTTGAGTTCCCGTTGGCCGCCCAGCGCATTGCCGCCAAGGGTGAGTTCGACGCGATCATCGCCCTGGGTGCGGTCATTCGCGGTGGTACGCCGCACTTCGATTACGTCGCCGGTGAATGCACCAAAGGTTTGGCTCAGGTATCCCTGAACGCCAATGTGCCGATCACCTTCGGGGTGCTGACTGTCGACACCATCGAGCAGGCGATTGAGCGCTCCGGTACCAAAGCGGGCAACAAGGGCGTGGAAGCCGCCACGACCGCGCTGGAAATGGTTTCACTGCTGGGAAGAATCTGATCATGGCCGATAGCAAAGCCCCCACACCGGCCGCTCGCCGCAAAGCGCGCCACTACGCCATGCAGGGTCTGTATCAGTGGCAGATGGCCGGCGCGAACCTCAATGCCATCGAGGCGGAGTTTCGCACCGATAACGACATGACCAACGTCGATGTCGACTACTTCCACGAGCTGCTGCACGGTGTGCCGCAGTTTCTGGGCGAAGTGGAAGCGGTATTTACGCCGCACCTGCAGGAGCGCAGCTCCGACGAGCTGGACCCGGTCACCCAGGCCCTGCTTCGCCTGGCCTGCTACGAGTTCAAATACCGGATTGATGTGCCCTATAAAGTGGTCATCAACGAAGCGGTATCCCTGGCGAAAAAGTTCGGCGCGGCAGAGAGCCACAAGTTCATCAACGGCGTGCTCGACAAGGCCGCCAACGATATCCGGGCCATCGAAAAACGCGCCTGATTGCGGTGGGAATCGGTGGATGACGGGGCTTTGCCCCTTATCCACCCTACCATGACCTTGGCACGTTCGTTCCCGTAGGGGCAGAGCGCAGCGAACAAACTGGGCATCCACCATAACTCACCACCACTAAACCTTACTCCAAACCGACTCAAACCATGGGTGAATTCGAACTGATCCGCCACTACTTCCAACAACACAGCGCCGAGTCCACCCCGGCGTCGGTGCTGTTGGGCGTGGGCGACGATGCCGCCTTGCTGCAACCCCCGGCGGGAGAAGCGCTGGCGGTCTCGGTCGATACCCTGGTCAGCGGCGTTCACTTTCCGGACGATGCGCCCGCGGAGGAAATCGCCCAGCGGGCCCTGCGGGTCAACCTCAGCGACCTGGCCGCCATGGGGGCGACGCCGCTCTGGTTTACCCTGGCGCTGACCCTCCCCGAGGCCTCCGATGACTGGCTGCGGGATTTCAGCCGCGGCCTGTTCGAAGTGGCCGAGGCTTATGGTATTTCTCTGGTCGGCGGCGATACCACCAAGGGGCCGCTGACCATTACCGTTCAGGTGATGGGCTCGGTAGCGCCGGGGCTGGCCCTGCGTCGGGACGGCGCCAGTGCCGGGGATTATGTGCTGGTCACCCACACGCTGGGAGACTCTGCCGCGGGCTTGGCGAGCCTGCAAGGGCGTCTGGAAAAGGCGGTCAGTGAGGATGTCAGCGCTTACTTACAGGAGCGCTATTGGCGGCCCACGCCCCGGCTGGAAGCCGCCGCGCAACTCGCGGGTATCGCCAGTGCCGCGCTGGATATCTCCGATGGCCTGCTGGCCGATCTGGGGCATATCTGCGCGGCCAGCGACCTGAGCGCCGAGCTCTTTATCGAAGAACTGCCCCTTTCGCCAGCGCTGCAAAATGCCACCAGTCTGGATCAGGCCCGCCAGTGGGCGCTGACCGGCGGCGATGACTACGAGCTGTGCTTCACGGTACCGGAGAGCCGGATGCCCGAACTGGGCGCCCTGATCGGCACCGGTGCCCTTCAGGCCACCGTAGTGGGTCGCCTTGGAACCGGTAGCGGCGTACACTGCACGCTGCACGGCGAACCCTACGATTCACAACAAAGCGGCTATACCCATTTCTGATGTCCAAGCCTGAATACCCCAGCGTCGCCACCGTCCTGCGCAACCCGGACCACCTGTTTGCCTTTGGTTTTGGCAGTGGCCTGCTGCGTCCGGCCTCCGGTACTTTTGGCACGGTGGCGGCCATTCCCATCTTCTGGTTGATTCAGGACCTGTCCGTACCCATCTATTCACTGTGGCTGATCGTGACCTTCGCCATGGGCGTTTATTGGTGCGAACGCAGCTCCAAGGCGCTGGGGGTGCACGACCACGGTGGTATTGTCTGGGATGAAATGGTCGGCTACTGGCTCACCATGTTCCTGGCGCCGGCCGGCTGGCTGTGGATGCTGCTCGGCTTCGTCCTGTTCCGGATCTTTGATGTGATCAAACCCTGGCCCATCAACTGGCTGGATCGCCGGGTGCACGGCGGCTTTGGCATCATGATCGATGATGTGCTCGCGGCGGTGTATGCCTGGATCATCCTGCAGACCGTGGCTTACTTTATATAGAATGGCGGGCGTCAGCCCACCCGCTCAAGAGGCAATTGCGTGACCATACGCTTCGTAGAATCTTCCAAACTGCCGACCCCCTGGGGCATGTTCACCATGCACGGCTTCTCCGACGATGGAGCGGACAAGGAGCACCTGGTGCTCACCATGGGCGATGTAGGTGACGGCGAACCGGTACTCGCCCGGGTGCACTCCGAGTGCCTGACCGGCGATGCGCTGTTCAGCATGCGTTGCGACTGTGGGCCTCAATTGCAGGCCGCCATGCACAAAATCGCCCTGGAAGGGCGCGGAGTGATTTTCTACCTGCGCCAGGAAGGCCGCGGCATCGGCCTGCTCAACAAAATCCGCGCCTACCACCTGCAGGACTGCGGCGCCGATACCGTGGAAGCCAACGAACGCCTGGGTTTTGGCGCCGATATGCGCGACTACAGCATCCTCAAGCCCATGCTGGAGCACCTGGACATCAAGTCACTCAAACTGATGACCAACAACCCGCGCAAGGTCAAAGCCCTGCGGGAAATGGGCATCACCGTGGCGGAACGCATTTCCCACCAGACCGGGCGCAACCCCCACAACGCCCGCTACCTGGAAACCAAGCGAGGCAAGCTCGGCCATCTGTTCGAAGAGGGCNACGATAGCTGGACCTCCCAGGAACCACCACCCGAGGAAAATTCATGACCATCAAAATCGCCATCAGCGGCGCNTCTGGCCGCATGGGTAANGCCCTGATCGAAGCCGTCAGCGCCAATGACGACACCCANCTNAGCGCCGCCATCGAGCGCCCCGAAAGCACCCTGATCGGCGCCGACGCCGGNGAGNTGGCCGGCATCGGCAANCTGGGCGTNGCCCTCAGNGGCGATCTGGCGGCGGTGATCGACCAGTTCGACGTTCTGATCGACTTCAGNGCCCCTGCCGCCACCTTGAACAACGCCAAACTCTGCGCCGAACATGGCAAAGGTCTGGTCATCGGCACCACCGGTTTTACCGANGAGCAGAAAGCCGAACTGGAANCGCGGNCCAAAAGCACGGCGCTGTGCATCGCCGCCAACTACAGCACCGGCGTCAACCTGTGCCTGAAGNTGCTCGANATGGCCGCCCGNGTGATGGGNGACGATGTCGATGTGGAAATCTACGANGCGCACCANCGCCACAANGTCGACGCNCCCTCGGGCACGGCCCTGCGGATGGGCGAAGTCGTCGCCAACGCCCTGGGNCGNGANCTGANCAAAACCGCCGTGTACGGCCGCGAAGGCCAGACCGGCGCCCGGGATCGCGATACNATCGGCTTTGCCACCGTGCGCGGCGGNGANGTGGTGGGCGATCATACCGTGATGTTCATGGCCGATGGCGAGCGCGTGGAAATCACCCACAAGGCCTCCAGCCGTCANTCCTTTGCCCGGGGCGCCGTGCGNGCGGCACTGTGGTTGGCGCAGCAAAAGCCCGGNCTGTATGACATGCAGGACGTGCTGGATCTGCACTAAGCTTACGNTCATGGACGCGGCGCNCGAGGCCCATCAATGAGTTGCACCCTGCGCATTCTGACGNTGAACACCCACAAGGGCTTCAGCCTGTTCAANCGGCGGTTNATTCTGCCGGANCTGCGCGAGGCCGTGCGCTCGGTGGGNGCNGATATCGTTTTTCTGCAGGAAGTTCTCGGGGCCCATGAAGGCTGGTCGCGCCGCCTNGGGCATCGCTGGCCCGACGCGGCGCAGTACGAATTTCTGGCCGATACCATCTGGCAGGACTTCGCCTACGGGCGCAACGCCGTCTACCCCAAGGGGCACCACGGCAATGCNCTGCTCAGCAANTACCCCATCACCCAGTGGGATAANCACGATATTTCNCTGAACCGGTTCGAGCAGCGCGGCATTCTNCACTGCACGCTGGATCTGGTTTCNGAGCCCAANCCNTTGCACGCNATCTGTGTNCANCTGAACCTTCGCGAGCACCATCGCCAGCGNCAGTTGCGNCGGCTGTGNGAACTGGTCAACCGCATACCGGAAGATGAGCCGGTGGTGGTCGCGGGNGANTTCAACGATTGGCGCGGCCGCGCGCAGCGCCTGCTGGCCGAGCAGGCCGGGCTGCGCGAGGTGTTCACCCATGAGTACGGNCGGCCGGCCCGCTCCTTCCCGGCCGCCTGGCCGNTGCTGCGCCTGGACCGAATCTATGTGCGCTCCGCGCGAGGGCATGCGCCGGTGGTGTTACCCCGCAAACCCTGGTCCGGATTGTCGGATCANAAGCCACTACTGGCGGAAATTGAGTTAGAGTGGGAGGATGGTCACTACCGGACGACACCCTGAGGGTGCAANGTCCGCACGTTGACCCCAAACCCTCAAACCAGGGAGTTNCCCCATGTGGCTGCGAGCCGGTTGTGAAATCCAGTTCGATGAAAGTGAGCCCGCNCCGTTTATCCTGATGCTGCGCCCGCGCAGCGGCCGACGCCAGTGGGTCGCCCGNGANTCCTACACGCTGATTCCCAGTGTGCCNGTGGAAGANTANACCGACCCCTACGGCAANCTCTGNCAGCGACTGATNTCGCCGCCCGGTAAATTTGTCATTCGTACCTCGGCGGACGTTCTGGCCGACGACACCATCGATGTCGCCCCNGGCGCGCCCTTTGTGGAAGTGCAGAATCTGCCNAATGAAGTGCTGACCTANTTATTGCCCAGTCGCTACTGCGAATCGGATCAGTTCATCCTGATGGGGCGGGAGATCGTNGGCGATGCGATTCCNGGGTACGATCAGGTGGCNCGTATCGAGCAGTGGATTCGCGACCAGTTCATTTATAACGAGGCCGCNCCGCACTTTCAGCTCTCCGCTGCGGACTTCAACCAGATGAGCGAGGGGGTGTGTCGGGACTTCGCGCACCTGGGCATNGCCCTGTGTCGNGGCCTGTGCATTCCGGCGCGNATGGTGGTGGGTTACCTGCATAAACTCGANCCCATGGANTTCCACGCNTGGTTCGAGGCCTACGTGGGCGGGCGNTGGTACACCTTTGANCCGACCCAGAGCGAGCCNCGNGGTGGTCGGGTCACGGTGGCCTATGGTCGGGATGCGGCGGATGTGGCGATTTTCAGCCAGTTCGGCCCGGCGCTNTACCCCACNCGNATGNACGTNCACGTGGAGCAGCTACCCGGACCACCGGANTAGGTGCNGAGAAGCCGCTGTATACCGAGAATCAGAGCTTCCATGAATGTTACCTTANTGTGTTGNGCTNACCATCAAACTAACCAGAGGATAGCGTAATGGGTGAAGATTACCAGTTGGCGTATGCGGGACTTGCGGTGGTGTTGATCACACTGCTGGTNCAGATNTTGGTGGCGAGCTACAGCAAGGCACGACAGCCCGGCGCGGTGCCGGGGAANATCGATGAGTCGCTCTCGCATCAGTCTTTTGTNTTCCGTGCCCACCGNACCTTCATGANNTCCCTGGAAAACCTGCCCNTGTTTTTNGGNACGGTATTTCTGGCNCTGTTTGTCGGTCTGAGCTCAACCTGGNTGGCNGTGACGGTGTGGGTNTNCGCNTTGGCGCGGATTGCCCACATGGTGCTCTACTACGGGCTGGCNACCGANCGCAATCCCAGCCCGCGCAGNTANTTTTANCTGATNGCTCTGCTGGCCAACGTGGTGCTGCTGGTNNGGNTGNTGCTTCANNTGGCGAANATGGTCTGAANCANNTAGCCGGTATAACCCACGTAGCAAAGCAANAGCANCCCGCCTTCGATCCGNTTGATNCGNCCNTGACGGCGGAAGCCATANCCGAANACGAACAGGGACANNGTCAGNANNGACATGANNAGNACATCGCGNCTCAGCACNTCCGGNTCNACCACCATGGGNTGAATGGCTCCNGCNATACCCACCACCGCCAGNGTGTTGAACAGGTTNGAGCCNATCACATTGCCCAGCGCCAGGTCGTGCTCGCCCTTNCGCACCGCNACCAGNGATGAGGCCAGCTCGGGCAGCGATGTGCCGATGGCCACNATNGTCAAACCNATNATNACATCACTCACACCCANTGCCTGGGCAATATCGACNGCNCCCCAGACCAGCAAGCGGGAGCTGGCCACCAGCAACACCAGGCCNATAANCAGCCACATCAACGAGCGGGGCAGGGGCATNGGGTGANNCTGNAGCTCNGCNTCCACTTCNCCNCCGAGNATNTCNCCTTTGCCGCGCATACCCTGCCAGATGCTCCAGCCCATGGTGGCGGCAAATACCANCAGTAGAAGGCTGGCNTCCAGCCGNCCNATGTGNAGATCCCACACCAACCATGCGCTGAAAGCGGTAATCAGNGTGAGGATGGGCAATTCTTTGCGCAGGATCTGGGAGTGAACNGCGATGGGNCTGATCACCGCGGTCAAGCCTAGAATCAGGGCGATATTGGTGATGTTGGAGCCGTAGGCATTACCCAGGGCAAGCCCCGGNCTACCCTGACTCGCNGCCAACGCCGAGACCACCATTTCCGGNGCNGAGGTGCCAAAGCCGATGATNACCATNCCGATCANCANNGGNGGCATTCCCAGGTGGCTGGCGGTGGAGACCGCGCCATCCACAAACCGGTCGGCGCTCCATACCAGAATAATCAGGCCGACAACGACGGCGGTCAGGGCGAGAATCATGNTNGTTCCTTTGGANTAGAGACGGAGCGCGGCATCTTCCGGCCTGCCCGTTGCCCTGTCAAGTCAGGTTTTATTTTCGGTATGGGCTTGTTCTGATGTGGGACTTGACTCGCCTGCCACAATGCAATCCCGCCCCTGTTTTTTGGCCTGATAGAGCGCCTCGTCGGCGCGTTCAAACCAACGGTCAACGCTTTCTCCGCGCTGCAGAATGGCCGTGCCAAACGAGGCGGTTACGGGGCCGGANGGNCTGGTGAGGGTTTTGCGCAGCACCGACTGGACATGCTCGACGGCCGCTTGAAGCCCATTCGGTGTGGCCCCGGACATCAGAATCACAAACTCTTCGCCACCAAAGCGGAACAGCTGGTCCGAACGCCGGGTATTGAGGGCCAGGACGCCGACGAAATCCACCAGAATGCGATCTCCGGTGTGGTGACCGTGGGTATCGTTGACCCGCTTGAAGTGATCCAGATCGGCCAGCACCAGACCGTACTCGGTGCCTTGGCGCTCGTGTTCGGACGCGGCCCGGGCCAGCGCTTCATCCAGGGCACGGCGGTTGCTGGCCCCCGTGAGCGGGTCGAGTAGTGCCAGATGCTTCAGGCGGTTGTGCTGGTGCTCGCTTCGACGGGCAAAAACATAGGTGCAAGCGCACACTACCACCAAAGTGACCGAAAAGGACCACATCTGCTGACTGGAGCTGAAGGCGCTGCCCTCGAGGATCAGCAATGTCAGGGCTCCGAGAGGCAGAAGCGCGGCAATCAACGGGCGGGTGAGCATGAAGCTGCAGATCAATGCCGGGTACAGCCAGAACAGCCCCACTTCGCCGGCCGTCAGGGATATGGCGATGGCGCCACCGGTGCAGGGGANCAGGGCGAGAAANAGCCCGGTGCAGGCGGTTTTGTGCGTGCGCCAGGCGTACAGAGTGGCGCCGACAATGGCTCCGAGAATGCCCAGATCGATCAGGCCAATCCAGTACTCTCCGCGCAGAAACCGCCAGATGGCAAAGGGTGTGATGCCAACGATCGCACAGGCGTTCATCAGGGTGATGACCGAGAGATGAAAATCGTTGCGTAGCCGATAAAGCATGACGGTCTCGTATTGGCCAATTGTGCGTCGTGGCTCGGAGCTGACAATGAGCCCATAGTGCCCCAGCAAGGTGCACGCCGACAAGTATTCTGGCACATTAATCTTCTTTTGGTGGCTTAGAGCTGCCGGGAGGTTGTATCGGGGTGACGGGCGGTCGTAGGCGCGAATCGGACATTTCCATTGGACAGCACCCGCCGCCTCGCGTAAAATTGCCGGCGAAATTACACTTGGCCCAAATGCCGGTCAGCAGGATTGTATGAAGCGAGATGAGGCTGGTGTTTCATCTCGCTTTTTTGCACCCCGTGACCGGGCTTTCACTCGCGCGCAGTCCGTCTAGCATTCGCTGATCTTCGCACCCTTCGGGTCGTGCGGCTGCCTCGCTGAGCCTGTGAAAAGTCCGGTTACATGACGGCACGCCATCATGCTTGAGGAGGTTGACTTGACTACTGGGGCATCCACACCCGCTGTGCTTGTACTTGAAGACGGCAGTATTTTTCGCGGTACCGCCATTGGTGCCGAGGGCCTGTCGGTGGGCGAGGTGGTGTTCAATACCTCCATGACCGGCTATCAGGAAATCCTGACCGATCCCTCCTACGCCCGTCAGATCGTGACGCTGACCTACCCCCATATCGGCAACACCGGCGTCAATGCCGAGGACGCCGAGTGCGATCGAAGCTGGGCCGCCGGCCTGGTGATTCGGGATCTCCCCTTCCTGGCCAGCAACTTCCGCTCCGAGCAGTCCTTGCCCGAGTACCTGAACGCCCAGAACATCATCGGCATCGCCGATATCGATACCCGTCGCCTGACCCGGCTGCTGCGCGACAAGGGCGCCCAGAACGGCTGCATCATGGCGGGCGAGATCGACGAGGATAAGGCGCTGGCGGAAGCCAAGGGGTTTGCCGGCCTGAAAGGTATGGATCTGGCCAAGGTGGTCAGCGTGAAGGAACCTTATACCTGGAGCGAGGGTACCTGGTCCTTGGGCAAAGGGCATCAGGTCCCCGAGGGTGAGCGGCCCTATAAAGTGGTGGCCTATGATTACGGGGTCAAGCGCAATATTCTGCGTATGCTGGTGGATCGCGGNTGTGACCTCACCGTGGTGCCGGCTGAAACACCCGCCGCCGAGGTGCTGGCGATGAACCCCGACGGCGTCTTCCTGGCCAACGGCCCCGGCGACCCGGAGCCCTGCACCTACGCCATCGAAGCGATTAAAGAGATTGTTGAAACCGGCCTGCCGGTCTTTGGTATCTGCCTGGGGCACCAGTTGCTGGCCCTGGCCTCTGGNGCCAAAACNCTGAAGATGAAGTTCGGTCACCACGGCGGCAACCACCCGGTGCAGGACCTGGAGACCGGACGGGTGATGATCACTGCCCAGAACCACGGTTTTGCCGCCGATGAGGCGAGCCTGCCGGACAATCTGAAGGCCACTCACCGGTCACTGTTCGACGGCTCCCTACAGGGCATTCACCGCACGGACAAGCCCGCCTTCAGCTTTCAGGGGCATCCGGAAGCCAGTCCCGGTCCGCACGACGCCGACGGCCTGTTCGACCACTTTATTGATTTGATGAAAGACGCGAAACGTTGATGGGTTGCCGCCTGCGGGCGGCCTCCGCGCAACGTCACCCTTCAACCGATTTCGCAGAGCGAGAAGATCATGCCAAAACGTACCGACATCAACAGCATTCTGATCCTGGGCGCGGGCCCGATCGTCATCGGCCAGGCCTGTGAGTTTGACTACTCCGGCGCCCAGGCCTGTAAGGCCCTGCGCGAAGAGGGTTACCGGGTGATCCTGGTGAACTCCAACCCGGCCACCATCATGACCGACCCGGCCATGGCGGATGCCACTTACATCGAGCCCATCGAATGGCGCACGGTGGAACAGATCATCGAGAAAGAAAAGCCGGATGTGGTGCTGCCCACCATGGGTGGCCAGACCGCGCTCAACTGTGCCCTGGATCTGGCCAAGCACGGCGTGCTGGAAAAGTACGGCGTCGAGCTGATCGGCGCCAACGAAGACGCCATCAACATGGCGGAAGACCGGGATCTGTTTGATCAGGCCATGAAGCGCATCGGTCTGGAGTGCGCCCGCGCCAAGATCGTCCACTCCATGGATGAAGCCCTGGAAGTGCCCAAAGAGTTCGGTTTCCCCTGCATCATCCGTCCGTCTTTCACCATGGGTGGCTCCGGTGGTGGTATCGCGTACAACTGGGAAGAGTTTGAGGAAATCTGTACTCGCGGCCTGGACCTCTCGCCGGTCAATGAGCTGCTGATCGATGAATCCCTGCTCGGCTGGAAAGAGTACGAGATGGAGGTGGTTCGGGACAAAAGCGACAACTGCATCATTGTCTGTTCCATCGAAAACTTTGACCCCATGGGTGTGCACACCGGTGACTCCATCACCGTGGCCCCGGCTCAGACCCTGACCGACAAGGAATATCAGATCATGCGTAACGCCTCCCTGGCGGTGTTGCGTGAGATCGGGGTAGAAACCGGCGGCTCCAATGTGCAGTTCGCGGTCAATCCGGACGATGGCCGGATGGTGGTGATCGAGATGAACCCCCGGGTATCCCGATCTTCCGCGCTGGCCTCCAAGGCGACCGGTTTTCCGATCGCCAAGATCGCGGCGAAGCTGGCGGTGGGTTACACCCTGGATGAACTGCAGAATGAAATTACCGGCGGTGCTACTCCGGCCTCGTTCGAGCCGACCATCGATTACGTGGTCACCAAAATTCCGCGTTTTACCTTTGAGAAGTTCGGAGACGCCGATGCCCGTCTGACTACCCAGATGAAATCCGTGGGGGAGGTGATGGCCATTGGCCGGACCTTCCAGGAATCCCTGCAGAAAGCCCTGCGCGGTCTGGAAGTGGGCTCGGCCGGCTTCGAATCCAAGGTGGACCTGAAGGATAACGATACCCCGGCGCGTCTGCGTCGTGAGCTGAACACCCCCGGGGCCGAACGCATCTGGTATCTCGGCGATGCCTTCCGTCTGGGAATGAGTGTCGAGGAAGCCTTCGAGGCGTCGAAAATTGATCCCTGGTTCCTGGTCCAGGTGAAAGACCTGATCGACAGTGAACAGGCGCTGGACGGTAAAACCGTACAGGACCTGAACGCCGAGCTGCTGTTCCGCCTCAAGCGCAAAGGGTTCTCGGACAAGCGACTGGCCAAGCTGCTCGGCACCAGCGAGCAGGCGGTGCGTCAGCATCGTCACCAGTTGAACATCCGCCCGGCGTTCAAGCGNGTGGATACCTGTGCCGCCGAGTTCGCCACCTCCACCGCTTACATGTACTCCACGTACGAAGAAGAGTGCGAGGCCAACCCGAGCGACAAGGACAAGATTCTGGTGATCGGTGGCGGCCCCAACCGTATCGGCCAGGGCATCGAATTCGATTACTGCTGTGTNCANGCCGCCTTCGCNATGCGCGATGAGGGCTACGAGACCATCATGGTCAACTGTAACCCGGAAACCGTGTCCACCGATTATGACACCTCCGATCGCCTGTTCTTCGAGCCGGTGACCCTGGAAGANGTGCTGGAAATCGTGCACAAAGAAAAACCCAAGGGNGTGATTGTGCAGTTCGGTGGCCAGACNCCNCTGAAACTTGCCCGCGCCCTGGAAGCCGAAGGTGTGCCGATCATCGGTACCACCCCGGATGCGATTGACCGCGCCGAGGACCGTGAGCGCTTCCAGCAGATGATCAACAAGCTGGGCCTCAANCAGCCGCCCAACGCCATTGTGCGNTCNTTNGAAGAGGCGCTNCAGGCCGCCAAAGAAGTGGGCTACCCNNTGGTGGTGCGNCCNTCNTACGTNCTNGGNGGNCGGGCNATGGANATNGTCTATAAGGAAGANGAGCTNCGNGGCTANATGAATACCGCGGTAGAGGTTTCCGAAGATGCGCCGGTACTGCTGGATCACTTCCTGAGTGCCGCGATTGAAGTGGATGTGGATGCGGTCTGCGATGGTGAGCAGGTGGTCATCGGCGGGATCATGCAGCACATCGAGCAGTGTGGCGTTCACTCCGGTGATTCGGCCTGCTCCTTGCCGCCTTACTCGCTGCCGAAAGACGTACAGAACNTGATGCGTGAGCAGATCAAGGCCATGGCGTTGGAGCTGGGTGTCGTGGGTCTGATGAACACCCAGTTGGNCTATCAGGACGGCGAAATTTATGTGATNGANGTGAANCCGCGGGCCTCGCGCACCGTGCCNTTTGTGTCCAAGTGCATTGGCGTGTCCCTGGCCAAGGTGGCGGCGCGCTGTCAGGCNGGCATCAGCCTGAAAGAGCAGGGTTTCACCCAGGAAATCGTGCCGGATTACTACAGCGTGAAAGAAGCGGTGTTCCCGTTCAACAAATTCCCGGCGGTAGACCCGATCCTGGGGCCGGAAATGAAATCCACCGGTGAAGTGATGGGGGTGGGTGACACCTTCGGTGAGGCCTTTGCCAAGGCTCAGCTCGGCGCTGGCAGCAAGCTGCCCACCACGGGCACGGCGTTCATCAGCGTACGCGATGTCGACAAGCCCGGTGTGGTCGTGGTCGGTAAGGAGCTGAACAGTCTCGGTTTCAAACTGGTGGCCACTCGTGGCACGGCTGCGGTATTAAAGGAGGCCGGGCTCGAAGTGGACGTTGTCAACAAAGTGGCCGAGGGTCGCCCGCATATTGTGGACATGATCAAGAACAGTCAGATCAACCTGATTGTGAACACCACTGAAGGGCGGCAGGCGACCCGCGACTCGGCCTCGATTCGTCGCAGTGCGGAAAATCATCGGGTGTACTACACCACCACTCTGGCCGCTGGCGAGGCGGTGTGTATGGCACTGCGGTTTGGTCAATTTACACAAGTGCGGCGCCTGCAGGAGCTGCACGGGAGGATCGGTGCATGAGCAAGGTACCCATGACAGTGGAAGGCGCAGAAGCTCTGCGCGAAGAGTTACACGACCTGAAGAAAGTCCAGCGCCCGCGCATCAGCCAGGCGATTGCCGAGGCGCGCGAGCANGGTGACCTGAAAGAGAACGCCGAGTACCACGCCGCGCGGGAGCAGCAGAGCTTCTGCGAAGGCCGGANTCAGGAAATCGAAGGCAAGTTGGCCAATGCCCAGGTCATTGACGTCAAGACGATTCCGCCCAGCGGCAAGGTGATTTTCGGCACGACTGTGACCATCATCAACTGCGAGACCGAGCAGGAAGTAACCTATCGAATCGTGGGCGATGACGAGGCGGATGTGAAAGCCAACAAGATTTCCGTCAATTCACCCATCGCCCGGGCCTTGATCGGCAAGGAAGAGGGGGATGTGGTCGAGGTGAAAACCCCCGGCGGTGAAGTCGAGTACGAAATCGACAAGGTGGAGCATATTTAAGTTTTGGTAATTTCGGGTCGCTCCGAAGGTTGCGTAGGGCGGATAAGNCCAAAGGCCGCATCCGCCGTAACCCAACCCCGACGCCGNGAACTCACCGCAACAAATTCGACAATTTCGGATTCGGCTTCGGATTCGCCCGGTACAGCAGCGCNANCTTGCCCACCTGCTGNACNAGCTCCACNCCGNGCANGGCCGCCAGNTCATCAAGCANCAGCTTGCGGTCGTCCCGCTCGGCCACGGCAATCTTGACCTTGATCAGCTCATGATCATCCAACGCCCGGTTCAGCTCGGCGCGGACCCCGTCGCTCAGGCCGTTGTCGCCCAGGGTGACAATTGGCTTCAGGTTGTGCCCCAGGGCACGGAATTGTTTCTTGCGGTCGGCGCTTAGCGGCATGACAATACCTTCAAATCGTTTGGGTGAAAAAGCCTCTCATTGTAACGCATCTCNCCCGGAATCATCATGGCCAGATCCAAAAGCAGCAACCGTTGGCTGGACGAGCACTTCAGCGACCCTTACGTCAAACNGTCCCAGAAGGACGGCTATCGCTCCCGCGCCAGCTATAAGCTGATCGAGCTNGACAAGAAGGACAAACTGTTCAAGCCCGGNATGAGCGTGGTCGACCTGGGGTCGGCGCCGGGTGGTTGGTCNCAGGTGGCCGCCGATCGGGTGGGCGACAAGGGCATGGTGCTGGCGTCGGACATTCTGCCCATGGACAGCATTGCCGGGGTCGAGTTTATCCAGGGTGACTTTACCGAGGAAGCGGTGCTGGAGCAGCTGCTGGCCGCGCTCGGTGGGCAGAAGGCGGACCTTGTAATCTCCGATATGGCCCCCAACATGAGTGGTATGAATGCCGTTGACCAGCCCGCCGCCATCTATCTGGTGGANCTGGCACTGGATATGGCCCGGCAGGTGTTGAAACCTGGCGGGCATTTTGTTGCCAAAGTGTTCCACGGCGAGGGCTTTGACCCCCTGCTGCAGGACACGCGCGACGCCTTTACCAAGGTGGCAGTGCGCAAACCCGACGCCTCCCGGGCCCGCTCCCGGGAGGTGTATCTGGTCGCCCGGGGCTTCAAAGGTTGAGGCCNCGGCTGATCTATTGCCTCATAGGGTGCGTTTATTGGTATTGATGCGCTTATGGGCTCTATACTGTCACTGATTTGTTGTACAAAACGAGGGTATCTCCTTGAACGACATGACCAAAAATCTCATCCTGTGGCTGATCNTCGCCGCCGTGCTGTTCACGGTGTTCCAGGGATTCAATCAGCCCGCCAGTAGCGAGACCCTCAGCTACTCGGACTTCGTGCGCTCGGTCAAGAGCGAGCAGGTCCGGGAAGTCACCCTGCAGGGCCTGAAGGTCCAGGGCACCTATTCTGACGGCAGCACCTTCCAGACCACGCTGCCCCAGATTGGCGACCCCAAACTGATGGACGACCTGCTGAACTCCAACGTGACGGTGCGTAACAAGGAGCCGGAGCGCCCCAGCCTGTGGCATCAGCTGTTAGTGGCCAGTTTCCCGATTCTGATCATCATTGCCGTATTCCTGTTCTTCATGCGCCAGATGCAAGGGGGCATGGGGGGCGGCAAAGGCGGCCCCATGAGCTTTGGCAAGAGCAAAGCCAAGCTGCTCGGCGAAGACCAGGTCAAAACCACCTTTTCCGATGTGGCCGGGGTGGATGAAGCCAAAGAAGAAGTCAGCGAGCTGGTGGAATACCTGCGCGATCCCTCCAAATTCCAGCGCCTGGGTGGCCAGATCCCCCGGGGTGTACTGATGGCGGGCCCGCCCGGTACCGGTAAGACGCTGCTGGCCAAGGCCATTGCCGGTGAGGCAAAAGTGCCTTTCTTCTCGATTTCCGGTTCGGATTTCGTCGAAATGTTCGTCGGTGTGGGTGCGTCTCGGGTCCGCGACATGTTCGACCAGGCCAAGAAGCAGGCGCCCTGCATCATCTTTATTGATGAGATTGATGCCGTTGGTCGTCATCGTGGCGGTGGCCACGGCGGCGGTCACGACGAGCGCGAACAGACTCTGAACCAGTTGCTGGTGGAAATGGACGGTTTTGAAGGCAATGAAGGCGTGATCGTCATCGCCGCCACCAACCGTCCGGACGTGCTCGACAAAGCCCTGCTGCGCCCGGGCCGTTTCGACCGCCAGGTGGTCGTCGGCCTGCCGGATATCCGCGGCCGCGAGCAGATCCTGAAAGTGCATATGCGCAAAGTCCCCATCGATGAGCGTGTCGAGGCCAATGTGATCGCCCGAGGCACCCCCGGTTTCTCCGGTGCGGACCTGGCCAACCTGGTGAACGAGGCGGCCCTGTTCGCGGCCCGTGGCAATAAGCGCCTGGTGACCATGGAGGAGTTTGAGAAAGCGCGTGACAAGATCATGATGGGCGCCGAGCGTCGCTCCATGGTGATGAGCGAGAAAGAAAAGGAAAACACCGCCTACCACGAAGCGGGCCATGCCATTGTGGGCAAGATCGTGCCCGAGCACGATCCCATCCACAAAGTGACCATCATTCCCCGTGGCCGGGCCCTGGGTGTCACCCAGTTCCTGCCCGAGGGCGACAAGTACAGCATGAGCCGCCGGGCCATTGAGTCCAGCATCTGCACCCTGTTTGGTGGCCGGATTGCCGAAGATATGACTCTGGGCGCCGAAGGCATCACCACCGGCGCGTCCAACGATATTGAGCGGGCCACCGAGCTGGCACGCAATATGGTGACCAAGTGGGGTCTGTCGGAAAAGCTCGGTCCTCTGCACTACGGTGAGGACGAAGGCATGATGCCGGGCACCGGCTCGGCCAACTACTCCGGCGAAACCTCCAAGATGATTGACCAGGAAGTCCGCCGAATCATTGATGAGTGCTACAAGCGCGCCGAGCAGATTCTGCATGACAACCGGGATATCCTGGAGGCGATGAAAGACGCGCTGATGGAGTATGAGACCATCGACTCCGAGCAGGTCGACGACCTGATGGCTCGCCGCAAGGTGCGTCCGCCGCGCGACTGGCACGACGACGATTTCAATGGCCACCTCAAAGGCAAGGGTGGCGAAGCCGATGGCAAGTCAGACGGCAAAGGCGCCGAGGGTGAAGGCAAAGACAAGCCCATCGGTGGTCCCGCCGAAGACCACTGACCGCTCCCGGCGGCATTGAGTCATCAGTCTGTTATAATCCCCGGCCATTGCGCCGGGGATTTGTTTTTCCCCGCCCGCTCAACACCCAATATCGCCCAACCAGTTGGAATCACCGCCCATGCGTTTTGGCGCCCACAGTCTGGACCTATCCCGACCCTGTCTGATGGGGGTTCTCAATACCACGCCGGACTCTTTCTCTGATGGTGGAAGTTACTATCAGGCGGGCCAGCTGTCGCTGGACCTGGCCCGACGGCGAGCCCAGCAGATGCTGGATGAAGGCGCCGAGATCATCGACGTAGGAGGGGAATCGACCCGCCCGGGGTCAACGCCGGTCAGTGAACAGGAAGAGCTGGACCGGGTGATTCCGGTCGTGGAAGCGGTGGCCGGTGAACTGGGCGCCCTGGTGTCGGTCGATACCAGTAACCCAGCGGTCATTCGTGAATCGGCCCGAGCGGGTGCCGGGCTGATCAATGATGTGCGCGCATTGCAGCGCGAGGGTGCTCTGGCCGCCGCCGCCGACACCGGGCTGCCGGTGTGCCTGATGCATATGCAGGGCACTCCCGAGACCATGCAAGAGCGACCCCAATACCAGGACCCGGTGGAAGAGGTTAAAGACTTTCTCCTCCAGCGGGTGTCCGCCTGCAAGGCTGCCGGGATCGGCGCCGAGCGGATTCTGCTCGATCCGGGGTTTGGCTTCGGAAAAACCCTGGAGCACAACCTGGCCCTGCTGCGCCGCCTGGGTGAATTCCAAGCCCTGGGGTACCCGGTGTTGGTGGGCATGTCCCGCAAGTCCATGCTGGGGCACCTTCTGGGGCGCGAAGTCAGTGAGCGCTTACCCGGCAGCCTGGCTCTGGCGATGGCCGCCGCTCAGCGCGGTGCCTGTATTATCCGGGTGCACGATGTGGCGCCCACTCATGATGTTCTGGCAGTCCTGGCGGCGCTTTCGACCGATGCGTCAGCCGCCGACTCGCCGTCTACCCATTAACCAGTAAAGCATTTGAGCGGGAGCAAGGATCCTATGGCGCGACAGTATTTTGGTACCGACGGTATTCGTGGGCAGGTCGGCGAGCCTCCCATCACGCCTGACTTCATGCTCAAACTGGGCTGGGCTGCCGGTCGGGTACTGGTGGACCGCTTCTCCGGCCCGAATATGATTCTGATTGGCAAGGACACCCGGATCTCGGGCTACATGTTTGAATCCGCCCTGCAGGCGGGGTTGATCAATGCCGGTGTGGATGTCGGCCTGCTCGGTCCCATGCCCACCCCGGGCATTGCCTACCTGACCCGGACCTTCCAGGCCCAGGCCGGTATCGTGATCAGTGCCTCCCACAACGCCTACACCGATAATGGCATCAAGTTTTTCAGTGGCAACGGCACCAAACTGCCCGATGACGTTGAGCTGGCCATCGAAGAGCAACTGAACCAGCCCATGACCACCGCAGAGCGGTTGGGCAAGGCGCGCCGTATCGAGGATGCCTCGGGCCGCTATATCGAGTTCTGCAAGGGCACCATGCCCTGGGGTTTCAGTCTGCAGGGGCTGCAGATTGTGGTGGACTGCGCCAATGGCGCCACCTACCACATTGCGCCGAGCGTGTTCAGCGAGTTGGGGGCCAAGGTGATTCCGGTCGCCACGGACCCCAATGGCACCAACATCAATCGCGGTTGTGGCTCCACCAAAACCGATCTGTTGAAAGAGAAAGTCATGGAGCTGGGGGCGGACCTCGGCATTGCCTTCGACGGCGATGGCGACCGGGTGATGTTCGTGGACCACCGGGGCGAGATTGTCGATGGCGATGAGCTGCTCTACATCATTGCCGATTACCAGCACCGTTATAGCGGTGGCTGCGACGGCGTGGCCGGCACCCTGATGAGCAACTTCGGGCTCGAGTTGGGCCTGAAGAAAATTGGCGTGCCTTTCGAGCGGGCCAAGGTGGGTGACCGCTACGTGATCGAAAAAATGCGTCAGAACGGCTGGACGCTGGGCGGCGAATCCTCGGGGCATATCGTCTGCAGCAACGTCACCACGACCGGAGACGGGATTATTTCCGCCCTGCAAGTATTGTTAGCGCTCACTACCATGGGCGAATCATTGAATAAAATCAAAAAAGGCATGAATAAAATGCCTCAGACCATGATCAACGTGCACCGCTCCCGGCAGATCGATCTGGATAAGGACGCCACCATTAAGGCGGCGGTCGCCAGCGTCGAGGACAAGCTGGCCGGCACCGGCCGGGTGCTGCTGCGCCCCTCCGGTACCGAGCCGGTGGTACGGGTCATGGTAGAAGGGGAAGACAAAGCAAAGGTCAAGGAACTGTGCCAGGAGTTGGCCGCTACGGTAGAAAAGGCTCTCAACTAGAAGAGCCGCTACACTGAAAAAGAGAGCAACACGAGACCCATCAACCAACATGAGAGAAAAGCGGGGTCAGAGCGCGATTTGGGATTGTATGTTATGCCCAACTTCGCTAACATTGGCGCCCGCTTTAAGGGGGACCCCTTGAGCGAGAGACACAGCCGCCAACGCCTGGTCGTTGGCAACTGGAAAATGAACGGCAGTCTGGCCGAGAACGCCTTACTGCTGAACGGCATTACCGCCCAGTGGCAGGGTGCGGAAAATGTGGAAACGGCCCTGTGCCCGCCCTACGTTTACCTCAGCCAAGCCGCTGAAGCACTGTCCGGAAGCCCCGTTGAACTGGGGGCACAGACGGTCAGCGAACACGCCAACGGCGCGCACACCGGGGAAGTGTCCGGTACCATGCTGGCTGATCTTGGATGCCGCTACGTGATCGTGGGTCACAATGAGCGGCGCCGGATGCAGGGTGAAACCAGCGACCAGGTCGCGGAAAAGTTTCACGCGGCTCAGCAAGCGGGCCTGATTCCCATTCTCTGTGTCGGTGAGTCCGAACAGGAACGGGATGCCGGCAAAGCGCTGGAAACCATTGGCCAACAATTGCTGGCCGTGGTCAATCGCGTTGGCCTGGAAGCATTTGCGCGTGCGGTGGTGGCCTACGAACCGGTATGGGCGGTAGGCACCGGGAAAACTGCCAGTCCCGAACAGGCGGAAGAAGTACACCGCTTTATTCGCGCCGAGTTGGGCGAACTGGGTGCTAAAACGCAGATTTTGTACGGGGGCAGCGTCAAGCCGGGCAACGCCGAGCAACTGTTCGCAATGCCGGACATTGACGGAGCCTTGCTCGGAGGCGCTTCCCTGAACGCCGACGATTTTGTCGCCATTTGCAGAGCCGCCGCCTGAGGGCGGGGCTTTGAAGCAGCGTATCGAATACGCTACGTTTTAAAGAGTAGAGACGAAACACCATGGAAACACTCGTTCTCGTTGTACACATTCTGACCGCCCTGGCCATTATCGCTCTGATCCTGCTTCAGCAGGGTAAGGGTGCGGTTGCCGGCGCCTCCTTCGGCTCCGGCGCCTCCCAGACCGTGTTCGGCAGTCAGGGCAGCGGTGGCTTTTTCACCCGCATGACCGGCATTTGCGCCGTAGTTTTCTTCGCCACCAGCTTTGGCTTGGCCATCATTGCCAAAAACAAAGCCGGCGTCGGTATCGACAGCGACATTCCGTCAGCGGTAGAACAGTCAGCCCCGGCCGCGCAAGACTCTGAAGTCCCGGCCGTGGAAGAAGAAAGCAGCGCGGACGAGGTTCCAGAAGTACCGGCTGAGTAATCAGCCGTTTAGAAAACAGTTAGTTTGACCCCTTATATGCCCAAGTGGTGGAATTGGTAGACACGCTATCTTGAGGGGGTAGTGGCGCAAGCCGTGCCGGTTCAAGTCCGGCCTTGGGCACCATACTGAAAAAGGCTCTCCGCTACGCGGAGGGCCTTTTTTTATGTGTGCCAGTCTGGACCAGGGGCCGGCGTGGGCTCGGCGCATCCGAAATGCAGGGCCGCGTTAGTGCCGCGAAGGACAGGAAGTCCGAAAGGGCCCAGGGGCTTGGCCTTCGGCCACCTTCGCCGTGCCCGTTTACTCCCGGCAAACCGGTGAGCACCATTTCGGCATCCGATACCGTCCGGTATCGTTCAAAAGCCAAGCCCTGCGGGGCTTTTTTGTTTCTTTTCATCCGTTAGCGTCCGGTAAAATCCATTGCCAGTTGAAACCCCTGGCGGTACTGTTGACGGTATAATGTCTAGAGTGCAGTCTCTTGGGGCTGATAAAACGCGTCACTCTTAGGATATCAACTTTATGACCGATCAGGATTACTTGGAGCGCAAGCTTAAATCTTATGGCACTCAACTAAACATGAGTGTTCTTGACGGCATTGAGACTTTGCAGGCGGTTGCGTCATTTGATCGTCCGGTTGGTTGTCGGGAGTTGGCCAGGTTCTTGGAGCTGGATACTACAAGGGTCAATCGTTTGCTGAGAACTCTGGCTTATGCCGGATTTGTGCGTAAAACGTCAGACCGCAAGTACACAGTCGGGCCCGCGATGCATGTGCTTGCCGCGCAGAGTTTGTTTGCTTCTCACATGGTTTCTTATGCGGTAAAGCCTCTTGAAGAGTTACGAACCTACGATATGGTGGTGGCAATGGGGGTGCTTTGGAGAGACAAAGTGACCTATGTTTATCATGCACTCCCGGGGTTGAGTTCTATAGAGGCTTTGGGGCGCCTTGGCTACTTTCCTGCAACTGCTTCAGGGGTGGGACTTTCTTTGCTGTCCCAAAAGGAAGGGGATGAGGTGACTCACCTATATCAAGGTAAAGAAATTCCAGGCTTTCCTGATGGCATAGATTCATTGCATGCGAAGCTTGAAGAAATCCGAGAGCGTGGTTATGTCAGGGTTCGAACAAGCTACCAAACCCACTTGCCTGAAGGCGCCGTGACATTGGCTTTGAATATCGGAGAGCCGGCTCATAGTGCTATTGCTTTATCAGGCGACATTCCCGAAGAACGAACTGCGGAGCTGGTGACGGCACTACGAGGAAAAGCGGCAGAAATCGAAAGTCATATACGATAACCTCCCAAGCTAACCCCCCCCATATTTCCCTCTAAATACCCATTTGCGTGCTCAGCTTGTGTTGAGAGATGTAGCTTTTTGCACGAAAAAAAAGAAGAAACTATCAAATAAGAATAATTAATAAAAATTTAATCTATATCTAATATAGATCTTATCATTGACAATGTATCTATTGTAGCTACATAATGGCCTCGAGCTGCAATATTCTGTGGCTGTTCTTCTTCCCGGTGTTTAGCATTAACGGAAGCAGCGGGACTCAATATACGAATAAAGATATGAATTAGGAGAGCCTGTTATGACGGTACAACTATTTCAAAAAAAAGTTCTAGCCCAAGTAATGAGCACAATATTGCTGGCGGGATTCGGGAGCACCTCGTTTGGGCAGCAGTCCGGCAGTACCCCCGACGATGAAAGTTCTTCAACACTACTAGAAGAGGTCGTAGTTAAAGGAATTAGGGGTAGTTTGAGTGAGAACTTGGATCGAAAAAGGGAAGCTGACACCTTCATTGACGTTATTGTGGCTGAGGATATCGGCAAGCTGCCAGATGACAATCTGGCCGAGACATTACAGCGCGTTCCCGGGATTCAGGTGGAGCGGGAAGATGGGGAGGGCGTCAATGTCACTATCCGAGGTATTCGAAACAACCGGGTGGAAGTGAATGGTCGCACCCTTTTGAGCCCGTTTGGTCGTGGAACCAATGCAGGCATTATGAATTATTTCCCCTCAGAGATTGTCGGCTCAGTCAGAACCACTAAAGTATTGACAGCCGATATGACTGACGGGGCGCTTGGCGGTACTATCGACATCAAGACCCGTAAGCCACTGGATCGAAAAGGATTTTGGGGTGGAGCTTCAGTCGAGGGAACACACTCTAGTCTGAATGACGATCAAGGGGTCAAGCTCTCGGCGCAGGCCAGTAACTCTTTCGCAAATGACACCATGGGTGTGATGTTTGGCGTAGTGCACGAGGACCGCCCGATAACCGAGGATCGTTTTTATAGCAATGGTGACTGGCGCCAGGGTCCTCCGTACTCGAATCCAGATAACAACGTACTCGATATTACCGACCCCTACTATTACCAGTACGATTTGCGATATCAGCGCAAGGAGGAAGATCGAGAAAAATCCGCCGTAAACGGCTCCTTCCAGTGGAAGCCAGCGGACAATCTCGACTTCAATGCCGATCTTCTTTATGCCGAGTACGATTACGCACGTTCACGCTCTTGGGCGGGCATTATTCTGGATAAGACGCTCGACAACTATGATCCGGGCACCATTGTGGTGGACGAAAATGATGCCCGGGTCGCCGGCACCCTGAATACCAAAGTGGAAAGCAATCACGAGCGGTATCAGGGAGCAGACAGCTTCCTGACTGGCGGTTTGAACGTGGCATGGGTGGGCGAAAGCGGCTTGGAAGTATTTGCTGAATACGCTTTCGGTGAGTCCGAAACTACTCGGGACCAGCAGTTCATCCAGTTGTATACATATGGTGAGGACGGGTCTGGAGTTCCGATAAACTTTGATATTCGAGCTACCGATATAGCCTCGGTGGAGATCCCGGATCTATCGAATCCCGATGATTTTACTGCGTCGACCTTCTACGACTCTCGAAACATTAATGAAGCATCAGAAGATTCCTTCCGGCTTGATGCAACCTATCCGATGGAAGGATTCTTCACTTCAATTAAGGCCGGCCTCCGCTACTCTTCCATTACTGCGGTTACTGCGGAGTATGGCAAGTATGGAGTCTCACCCTATGATAATGCTGAAGTCACGAGTCTTACACGCGCGGGGCTAGGAAATACGGCAGTGCCTGATG
The DNA here is from genome assembly GCF_002695945.1 of Marinimicrobium sp. Classification (NCBI taxonomy): domain Bacteria; kingdom Pseudomonadati; phylum Pseudomonadota; class Gammaproteobacteria; order Cellvibrionales; family Cellvibrionaceae; genus Marinimicrobium; species Marinimicrobium sp. The sequence goes on from NZ_NZQP01000009.1 coordinate 37,880, forward strand.
CCGACTGGCTACAGAATGCAGCAGTGACGGTAGATACGTCTGATGTGTTGTCTGGTTCTGGAGCCAACGTGCCAAATCAGATCGTTGTTGTGGATACAGATAGGATTGGCGGAGGTGGTTTTGGTTTCTCCGACGCATTCTACGACGCTCCTGTCTCACGATTTCCGAATATGGATTCTGAGGTTGAGGATTCTATCCTTTCCTATTACGCACGTGCCGATTTCGAAGCGTGGGGGTGGACAGGTAACTTCGGGGTACGCTACTCGGATACCTCCACCACGGTCAATAACTATGCTCTCGTAGGGGCTGAGTACGAGCCCTATGAAGAAGAGGGAAGCTATCAGGACTTGTTGCCAAGTTTGATAGCCAAAAGGGATTTGACGGAAGATCTTGTGCTCCGTTTGGGCGTAAGTGAATCTATTGCGCGTCCTGATACTCGAGTGTTGGGCGCCACAGGAAGGGTTAACCTGATTGAAGATGATCCCGAAACGCCTCAGGATGAATCGGAGGGGTCCTCTGCCTCACTGCCAAATCCCGACCTCAAGCCTCAGCGTGGTACGAAATACGATGCCTCGCTGGAATGGTATTTTTCCGAAAATTCGGCGTTGGCTATGGCCCTATTCTACAATTCCCTGGACCGCCAGATACTCAATGTCACAGAACCCGGAACTATTCCCGGCTATGGAGACCAGATCTTCGCAATCCGCACGCAAGTAAATGGTACAGGCGGCGAGATCAAGGGAATGGAGCTGGCCTTTCAGCATAACTTTCGGGATCTCCCTGGTTTTCTGGGGAATACGGGAACGTCCATTAACTACACATATCTTGAAAACACCACCGATGAAATTGACCCTCGCACCGGTGATCCGATTGGTCTACAGGGGGTGTCTGAGAATAGCGTTAACATTCAGCTGTATTACGAGGACGACAAGCTGAGTTCACGACTGCTGTACAACTGGCGAGATGACTATTTTGATCGTCTGGGTTTTGCAGGAGCTACCGCTATCCTTAATAAGGGCGAACCATCTCTAGATGCGTCGATCAAGTATTACCTGACAGACTCAATGTCCATGGAGTTTCAGGCGGTTAACCTACTGGATTCACCGAAGTCGGAATATGCGGGTTGGGAACAGTATGTGGCGACCTACGCTGAAACTGGTCGGCGCTATTCGCTGGGCATTAGCTTCAAGTTCTGACTCACATGAGGGGCGGTGCCGGCCTTGGGTGCCGTCTCTCAGCCTATCCCTAACCTGACTGAATTGTGACGCTATGTACGTCAATACTCAGAGGATTAATCATGCCTTTACGAAATTTCTTACTGGGCGCGCTAGGCGTCTTTGCTCTCTGCGGCTGTCAGCTTGGATCGGGGGCAAGCTCAACGGATGCGGAAAGCACCGTCGGAACTACGGTCAGTCGTGACTCGGTCACGCTACACGCCAACGATGGTCAGACTCATCAGTATGCGCTGGAATTCTATGTGTTGTACCGGGAAGACAATCCAGATATGCAGCTGCGGCCGGCCAACTTGGATCACACTCCCTACAATATACCCACCTGGCTGGCCGTGGATCGCGCCGAAGCCGATCTGGAAGCCGTGGAGCGTGATGCCGCGACCGCTGGCGATGGTTTCGACGCGTCGATCCTGGAAGGCTCTGCCGAGGCGCGCACAGCCAACTATTTTGCCAGTGGTCGAGTGATCGCGGTCAAACCGGATTCCGTGGAGCGCGTGGGCAACACCTTGCATCTGAGCTTTGCGGACCGCGAAGAATTCTCCCTGAAAGCCGAATTGACGCTGGAGAGTGCGTATCCCTCATTGTCATTCACGCTGCAACCAAAAGAAGCCGGCTTCTTCTCCGTCGGTTTTATGGGGGCGCCCGCCTTTCCCGCAGAGCGTACAGAAGAAATCTGGCAACCCCTGATCTGGCAGGAAAAATCCTTTCCGGATCGCTCCTATCTGACGCTCGCTTACCGCGCGCCTTTGCCTACTACGCTGGTGCGTGCAGACGGTGTGAACTATGGTGTGGTGGCCGATCCGAAAGAGTTTCCATTCGACCCGCTGCCCCTGGCCGATAATAGCCGCTTTGGTGTGGCCTTGCGCAACCCCAACGGCGATGCTCAGCCGATGTTGTTCTCTCCGGTGTTGGGTGGCTTTGAATCAGAAATGAAACCGGGTGATCGCTACTCCTTCACCTCGCACCTGATCGCGGAAAAGGCGGAGTCCATTACGGGCACCTATGAATCGATCGCTCGTCAGCTGTATGACTTCCGTGACCACCGGAAGAACGGCATTGCCTCATTGAACACCACGTTCCAGAACATCGTGGATTACTCTCTGACCGATTACGCGTGGTTTGAAGAAGAGCTGAAAGGTTCAGCGTACTCCACGGACGTACCAGGTGCCGTTAAAAACGTCACCAGCCTGAATGCGTTGGAATTGGCTCTGGTCACCGATAACCGGGCGATGTTTGAAGACCGTGCCTACCCGACGCTAGAGTATATGCTTTCGCGGGAAAAATTCCTTTTCAGTCTGGACCCGAAGCAGAAAATCCAGAACCCGTCGCGCAACATGTTCGGCCCGATTGCGCCGATTTCCGAACTGAGCGCTTTACACAATATTTTGGGCGGCGCCAATGATTTCTTTATAAAGCTGGCCGAGGAAGAGTACAACAGTACGCGCATTCGCAACCTGGACGTTGAAGAGAATGGCGATACCTGGTGGAACTCGCTGTGGCTGTATAAAGCCAGCGGGGATGAAACGTATCTGAATCGTGCGGTGGAAGGCGCTGATGCCTATCTGGCCTCGCGTGTTGGAAAGGGGGCCAGCGAACCGGCCGGCTTCTTCTGGACCCAGTTTACTCCGCGCTTTATCGAGCTTTCAGAGTTGTACGAAGTTACCGGTGAACAGCGTTACCTGGATGCGGCGCACGAAGTCGCCCGGCACTACACCATGTTCACCTGGATGGCTCCGAAAATTCCAGATCAGAAAGTTCTCGTGAATGAAGATGGAAAGGCGCCAATTTACTGGTACCTTAAGTCCAAAGGCCACCAGCAAATGTACACCGATGAAGAAGCGGTGGACGCCTGGCTGTTATCGGAAATCGGTCTGACGGCTGAGTCGTCCGGCACTTCATCGGGGCATCGTGCGATCTTTATGGCCAACTACGCCCCCTGGCTATTGCGCATTGGCTATTACGCGGACGACACCTTTTTGCAGGAAGTGGCCAAGGCCGCCATCATCGGACGCTATGAAAACTTTCCGGGTTATCACATCAACACCGCGCGGACCAACATCTATATGAAAGAGTCCTACCCGATGCATCCGTTCAAGGAGCTGAGTGTCAACTCGTTCCACTTCAACCACATTCTTCCGATGGCCTCCATGTTGTTGGATTACCTAGTCACGGATGTGTTTGTGCGCACCGACGGTCAAGTGAACTTTCCCTCTGAGTACATCGAGGGTTATGCCTATCTGCAAAACAAGTTCTATGGTCACGCGCCGGGCTCATTCTATGGTGAAGAGGGTGTGAACCTCTGGATGCCGAAAGGACTGCTGGCTATCGATGATATTGAACTTAATTACATCAGCGGCTTTAAAGACAACTCACTGTACATCGCCTTTACCAACCAGTCCGACCAAACCGTCTCTGCGCGGGTGCAATTGAACGAAGCCCTGGTGGACACAGCCGACTCGCTCTCAGTGACCCGCTGGCGCGAGAACCGCCTGGTCGGAACCGATTCGGTCAGTGGTGATGCGCTGAAGGTGCAGGTAGCGCCCCACGGAGTCACGGTGGTGAAAGTGGACGGGGCTACGGCGATAACCGCCTTCCGTCAAAACTTCACCGGCCAACCCGAGATCGCGCAGAACGACTATCAGGAGCTTGACGTGGGTAACGCCCGAGCCATGTTGATTCAACTGGGAGGTTACGGCGAGCGCGCTTATATCTACTTGAGAGATGACGACAACAAGGTCGCGTCCGCCACCTTGCGCTATACCGACACGCAGGGTCGTGAGCGCTCCGTGACGGATGATGAATTCCCCTATGAGTTCACGGTGGAGCTGCCGTCCGAAGCGTCCGGTCTAACGTTCGAGCTGGAGACGCGCGGGGTGGACGGTCGCGCGCGACAAAGCGACCCGGTCACGCTGGGACACTGAGAGCAGGAGCTTTTACGGGGAGCTTCGAGCTCCCCCTTTTTTGCCTCTGTTGAGCCCCTGGCAGGGTAAGAAAAGACAATATCCTGCTTTACAAATATCTTTAATAGATACATAATTGTTGGGTGGGTGCTGCGCTTTCCAAGTGCCATTCACTGGTGATTTCACAATAACGAGTGGCGGGAGACGCGAGTGTGAACAGCTTTGATTACGGTGTGGCGCTTCTATTTTCGCTTTTGGTGCTGGCCCTCGGGATGATGTTTTCCAGAAGCGGCAAGAACATGAAGTCCTTTTTCGCAGCGGGGGGTGCCGTACCCTGGTGGGTCAGCGGCCTCTCCCTGTTTATGAGTTTCTTTTCGGTGGGCACCTTTGTGGTGTGGGGTTCTATCGCTTACGCCGACGGTTTTGTGTCGGTCATGATTCAGTCCACCATGGCGATATCCGGCCTGGTCATCGCTCTGGTCGTTGCGCCCGCGTGGAATAAAACCCGCTCCCTGACGGTGGCGGAATTTATCTCCCGCCGATTGGGCGACAGTGTGCAGCGGAAATTTTCGGCCTTGTTTTTACTGATCAACCTGTTCACGGCGGGCGCGTTTCTGTACCCGGTGGGGAAAATTATTGAAGTGACCACAGGACTGCCGTTGGAACTTGCCATTCTGGCGCTGGGCATTTTCATCATCGCCTACACCGCCGTGGGCGGGCTCTGGGCGGTACTGGTGACGGATGTCCTTCAGTTCACTGTGCTCAGCGCGGCCGTAGTGATCGTCGTTCCGTTGTCTCTCGGGGCGGTCGGCGGCATGTCTGGATTTCTGGACAAAGTGCCCGAGGGCTTTATGGCGCTGCACAACGACGAATACAACCTGATTTTTCTCGCGGCTTTCACGGTGTACAACATTGTGTTTATTGGAGGGAACTGGGCATACGTGCAGCGCTACACCAGCGTATCCAGCCCGCGCGATGCGCGCAAAGTGGGCTGGCTTTTCGGCGGGCTCTATTTATTGGCGCCGGTGGTCTGGATGATCCCGCCAATGGTTTACCGCGTTCTGGACCCCTCTCTGGCGGGTACCCAGGCGGAGGATGCGTACTTATTAATGAGCCAGAAAGTGGTGCCCGCCGGATTGCTGGGGCTGATTCTCGGCGCCATGATTTTCGCGACTGCCAGCTCGGTGAATACCACCATCAACATTGCGGCGGGCGTGTGGACGAACGATATTTATCGCCATTTCAAAAAGCAGACCAGTGAACGGGAAGTCATGCTGATGGCCCGTCTCTCAACGTTGGTGTTTGGCTGCATGGCCATTACCGTCGCGCTGCTGGTTCAGAGCATGGGCGGCATTGTGTCGGTTGTCCTGAGTGTGGCGGCTTTAACCGGGGCGGCGATTTACCTGCCGCCGATCTGGGCCATTTTCTCCCGCCGGCAAACGGGGTTTAGCATTTTAACAACTACCATAGGCAGCCTGACCATCAATCTCTTTCTTAAATTTGGTTGGCCGTGGCTCGGCGGTGACGCGTTAACCCGGTCGGCCGAAATGCTGGTGGGCGTATCGGTGCCGGTCGCGTTTCTTCTGGGTTTTGAGGGGTGGTACGCCTGGCGCAAGACCCCGAATCCGACCTGTGAGGCGTACCTCGAATATCGCGCGGGACAAAGCGCGAGCACCGAAGGCGACGCGACTTCGGTGGAGGCCAACCGTTATGCCGTTCGAATACTGCTGGCGGGCGTGGCCATGATTGGGCTGCTGATCGCTGCACTCGGTGTGTTGGCAGAGTCCGCTAGGCTGGCGACGCTGTTGGTCGGCGTAGTGATTTTTGTACCGGCGCTATGGGGTCTGAAGCCGTTGCAGTGGTTCTCAAAGAAAAGTAGAACGTAAAAGCGAGCCGTCGCTTGCTCGTCAACGGGCTGGGCAATGCGGCGACGCATTATGAGTTTGATCTGATTTTGTTAGGATACGATTATGTTGTTACACGATGCTTTGCCCGAGGGGCGCCAAAATACCATCAAGCGCATTGACGCAGAGCTGGTGGTTATCGGTGGTGGGCTGTCCGGTTGCTGCGCGGCCATCTCGGCGGCGCGGGCGGGAAAAACGGTGTGCCTGATTCAGGATCGGCCCGTGTTGGGAGGCAATGCCTCCAGCGAAGTTCGCCTCTGGAGCCTGGGCGCCACTTCGCACATGGGTAATAACAATCGCTGGTCCCGTGAAGGAGGCATCATCGATGAGTTGTTGCTGGAAAACTTGTATCGAAACCCGGAAGGCAATACCGTTATTTTCGATACCGTGTTGCTCGACAAAGTTCGTGCGGAAAGCAATATTACACTGTTGCTGAACACCGCCGTGTACAACACGGTAAAAGACGGCACGCGCCATATTGCCGCCGTGCAGGCATTTTGTTCGCAGAATTCGACCACTTACGACGTTCAGGGGCAGTATTTTTGCGACGCGTCTGGTGACGGTCTCGTGGCGTTTCAGGCAGGGGCCGCTTTCCGGATCGGCGCCGAGTCTTGCGAGGAGTTCGGTGAAAAACTGGCTCCGGAGAAAGCGGACACGGAGCTGCTGGGCCATTCCATTTACTTTTACAGCAAGGATGTGGGCCGCCCGGTGAATTTTGAGCCGCCGTCGTTTGCCAGTATTGACAAAGTGACGCTGGATCGCATCAAACGCATTCGTCGGGACGATATCGGGCCGCGTCTCTGGTGGCTGGAATACGGTGGCAACTGCAACACGATCGAAGACACCGAGGAAATCAAGTGGGAACTCTGGAAAGTTGTCTACGGCGTGTGGGACTACATCAAGAACAGCGGCAACTTTGATGGCGTGGAGAACCTGACGCTGGAGTGGGTCGGAACGATACCGGGCAAGCGCGAGAGCCGCCGCTTCGAAGGCCTCTACATGATGACTCAGCAGGATGTGGTGGAGCAAAGGTCGTTTCCCGATGCGATCTCTTACGGCGGCTGGTCGATTGACCACCATCCCGGAGACGGCGTTTACAGCAATAAAGCGCCGTGCCGCCAGTTTCATTCCAAAGGCGTCTACCAGATTCCGTTGCGAAGCATGATCAGCAAGGACATCGATAACCTTTTTTTTGCGGGACGGATTATCAGCGCGAGTCATATCGCGTTCGGTTCCACACGCGTCATGTGTACCTGCGCACACGGTGGGCAGGCGGTCGGACAGGCGGTGGCGCTGTGTCTGGAAAGCGGGTGGCAACCTACGGAACTGCTCGAAACAGAACCTCTGGCGATGCTGCATGGCAGGCTCAATGCCATGGGACATTTTATTCCCCAAGTGCCTTCGGTACCGACCGATAATCTGCTCAGCCGCGCGACGCTGGAATCGTCCAGTGAACTGATGCTGGAACAACTGCCGGCCGACGGTCCGTGGAGATCCCTGGCTGTGTCCGCAGCGCAATGGTTGCCGATGAAACAGGGCGTGAGCTATACCGTGCGCAGCCGCATCCGATCGGCGGCGGAAAATCGCTTGACGGTACAACTGAGGGCCAGCTCCAAACCGGAGAACTTCACTCCGGATCTTGTGCTGGAAGAAGTCGAGGTGGCGGTCTCTCCGGGCGAACAGGACGTGACGGTAACGTTCTCGAAAACGCTGCCTGCCGATCAGTACGGTTTCATTGGCTTTATCGGGGATGAAAGCCTGGAAATTGCCTGCTCTGAATCGCGAGTCACTGGGCTGGTCTCTGTCTTCAATGGTAAAAATGAGGCAGTGTCGAACAACGGTCGACAACTGGCGGAGCCGGGTAGCGGTATTGACGAGTTTGAATTCTGGACGCCCGAGCGCCGTCCCGGTGGCCACAATCTCGCCTTATCGGTGTCGCCGCCCATCAGTGATTTTTCCGTGCAGAACCTGACCAGTGAATACACCCGTCCCTATCAACGGTCCCATGCCTGGGTGGCGGCGCCGGGTGACGTCCAGCCAGAAGTCATCGTTCGCTGGACCGAGGCGCAGAAATTGACCCGCGTGACGCTTTACTTCGATACGGACTTTGATCACGCACTGGAATCGTCACTCTACGATCACCCCGAACGAACCATGCCGTTCTGTGTGAGTGATTACGAAGTCTATGCCGACGGCGACCGCTTGCTGAAAGCCGTGAGCAATAACTACCAGAGTCGCAATGAACTGTTGTTGGACGAGCCGGTGACGACGAAGACATTGCGTTTACGATTGAAGCGCAAAAGTGCGCAAGTGCCGGTCTCTCTCTTCGGGCTGAGCGCGAACTGAACGGAGGGCGCATGATGGAAAACACGATTCTGGTGACGGGCGGGGCGGGGTTTATCTGTAGTCACACCTGTATCGCTCTACATGAAGCAGGATTTCGGCCCGTGATCCTGGACAACTTTTCCAATGCCAGTGCCAGAGTGCTGGATCAGTTGGAGCGCATAACCGGACAGCGTTTTCCGCTGGTGCGCGGCGACATCCGGGATGCTGATCTGTTGCGCGACACCTTTCAGCGCTATTGCATTGATGCCGTGTTTCACTTTGCGGCGCTCAAGGCAGTCGGTGACTCCGTGCGGCAGCCATTGGCTTACTATGAAAACAACGTGGGTGGTTCTATAGCGCTGTTGCAGGTTATGCAGCAGTGCGGCGTTCGGCGTATGGTCTTCAGCTCGTCCGCTACCGTTTATGGTGAGCCACACTATGTGCCCATCGATGAGGCTCACCCGATCGGGGCCACGAACCCCTACGGTTGGACCAAAGTCATGGTGGAGCAATTACTGCGTGATGTTGCCACGGCCGATCCGGATTTTCTTGCACTGGCACTGCGGTATTTCAACCCGGTAGGCGCTCATGAAAGCGGCCTGCTGGGGGAAGATCCCCTGGGCACGCCCAATAACCTGGTGCCGTTTATTGCTCAAACGGCCATCGGCCGCCGCGAACACGTGCAGGTGTTTGGGGCGGATTACCAGACGGCCGATGGCACAGGCGTGCGTGATTATATTCACGTCATGGATCTGGCCGAGGGGCATGTCGCCGCGTTTCGAACTCACCGCGGGGACTTCGGATTCAAGCCCTATAATCTAGGTACCGGGCGCGGCAGTTCCGTGCTCGAAGTCATCAACGCTTTCGAAAAGAGTTGCGGCTCACGCATTCCCTGGAAAGCGGCACCCCGCCGGCCGGGAGACGTCGCCGTGAACTGGGCCGACCCGGCCCTGGCCGTCAAACGACTCAACTGGCAAGCCCGTCGGGACCTGCAAACCATGACCGACGATGTCTGGCGCTGGCAGTCCGCTTACCCCAACGGCCTGCAGGAGCACACATCATGAGTACGCATCCTGCTGGCATGCATCGCCGTAAAAATTTACTGACCGGTGACTGGGTACTTGTATCGCCGCATCGCAATAATCGCCCTTGGAAGGGCGCAACTGAGGCGACTCAAACCAAGGAAGTGTCCGCTTACCAGACTGACTGTGCGCTCTGTCCGGGAAATACGCGAGCCAACGGCGAGCATAACCCGCCGTACCGTGAGACCTTTGTCTTTACGAATGATTTTTCGGCACTTTCGAAGCTTTCGGGACCGGACGAGACGCCCGCGTGCGACGGCGACGACGCGCTGTGGGTGAGCGAGGAGGTGTTTGGCGAGTGCCGCGTTGTTATTTTTTCTCCCGACCACAGCCAGTCGTTGCCGCGGATGACCGAAGCGGAAATCGCCAGAGTGGTCAACACCTGGGTAGCGGAATTCAAGCGTTTAAGAACGACGTATCGCTGGGTGCAGGTGTTCGAAAACAAAGGTGAAGTGATGGGGTGTTCGCAGCCGCACCCGCACGGTCAGATCTGGGCCCACGATTTTGTCCCCTCGCTGGTAACCAGGGAGGATGAGTGCCAGGTGAATTACCACCAGCGCCATCACTCACCGCTGTTGCTGGACTACGCCATGCGCGAATCGCGCAGTGGGGCGCGTACCGTGGTGGAAAACGATGACTGGATTGCAGTGGTTCCTTACTGGGCGGCCTGGCCGTTCGAAACCCTGTTGCTGCCCAAACACCTGATCGCCCGGCTCGACGATATACCTGAGCCGTTGCAGCGCTCGCTGGCCAGCGCACTCAAGGAATTGACCGTTCGCTACGACAATTTATTCCAGTGCAGCTTTCCCTATTCCATGGGATGGCACGGTGCCCCGAACCATTTGAGCCAAACGGCGCACTGGCAATTGCACGCGCACTTTTTCCCGCCGTTGTTGCGTTCCGCCACCATCAAAAAGCACATGGTAGGCTACGAAATGCTGGCAGAGGCGCAGCGCGACCTGACGCCCGAAGTAGCCGCCAGTGCATTGCGTGATGCCGGTGCTGTCCATTACTCAGAAAGGGGGTGAAGCTGTGCAATTATCCGATGTAATAGGTGCTGCCGACAGGTTTGAGCTGGATGATGCCTTCGATATGCGAGGCGCGTTCCAGAAAGTGTATGGCGTCGCCGCTACCGGTGTGGTTTCCGCACCAGGCCGAGTGAACCTGATCGGTGAACATACCGATTACAATCAGGGTTTTGTGCTGCCCTGCGCATTGGAGTTTCATACCCGTGTCGCCTTCCGTCCCCGCGCGGACAGCCGGGTTCAAGTCACCTCGTTGAACTATGGGCTCGAAACGGTCCGATTTGACCTCGCGCAGCGGCTACATCGCGGACCGTGCGACTGGGTCAATTATATTGTCGGTGTTTACGATGTGTTGCTAAAGCTTGGCCATCGCCTCAGAGGGGCCGACCTCCTGATTATGGGTAATGTTCCGCAAGGCGCGGGCTTGTCGTCATCGGCGGCGTTGGAAGTGGCCGTGGGCGGTGCGTTGAACGCCATGAACGAATGCGGACTTTCACCGCAAGACATTGCCCGGATCGGACAGCAGACCGAAAACGACTTTCTCGATTGCCAAACCGGCATTATGGACCAGATGGTATCGGCCTGCGCGCGTCAGGGACACGCCCTTTTGTTGGATTGTGAAGACCTGTCGACGCAGCAGATTCCCATGGTGGCCGGTTACGAACTATTGATTATCAACTCCAACGTTAAACGTTCGCTGGTGGGCAGCGAGTACAATCAGCGTCGTCTGGATTGCGAGACTGCCGCGAAAACGTTGGGTATTCCCAGTCTGCGCCACGCATCGGTTGAGCGGTTGCAAGAGGGGCGAACCGATATGAGCGAGAACGCCTATCGTCGCGCCCTGCATGTCATTACTGAAAACGAACGCACCTGTCAGGCTGCGGAGGCATTGGCCCGGAACGATTTTTCCACGCTTCGGGAACTGATGTACGCCTCCCACGATTCGTTGCGGGACTATTTTGAAGTCACCGTTCCCGAGACCGATTTCCTGGTGGATTTGATTCGATCCCAATCAGGCGACGCGGGTGCGGCCCGCATGACCGGCGGCGGATTCGGTGGCGCGGTGGTGGCGCTGGTGGAACCCGCTCTGGTGGAAACGGTCAGCCAGGCGCTGCGCGAAGCGTATCCGCGAACGTTCGGATTGCAACCGGATATCTACCGCTGTCGCACCGGGAATGGTATGCGACTGGAATAAATCAGAACCATAAAGTGGCAGGGCTCCTTTCGATGACTTTCATATCGATGACGTTCATAACAATAATTTCCACCGTCTTTAAGCCGTCGTTGCGCTGGGTTGCGATACTGTTACCGTTTCTGATGTACGCTGCCCCGGTGCTCGTTGTAGCCCAACCTGCGACCAAAGCAGGTACGGAGACAGAGTTGAGCCTGCCGCCGGTATTTACAGACCATATGGTCTTGCAGCGCGATCAGGACATACCCGTCTGGGGGAAAGGTCAGCCCGGCAGGGACGTTTCGGTCAGTCTGAATAATGAGTCGGCGGTGGACACCACTGTACTGGCGAATGGCCGCTGGCAGGTGATGTTGCCGGCGAAAAACGCCGGTGGACCTTATGTACTGACGGTACAAAGTGAGGCTGAGCGAATCGAGTTCAAGGATGTTTTTCTCGGTGATGTCTGGCTGATGGCCGGTCAGTCCAACATGGCATTTCGGTTCCGTCACTCCGCATTGGCCGAGCAGCAGGTGGCGATCGCCTCCTTGCCCAATCTTCGGATTCGTTTGCTTGAAGTGCCGAAGGTCGTGTCTGGTGGTAAACGACAGGAGCGTCCGCCCAAACCCTGGCAGGTTGCCAGTGCATCTGCTGTCAGTAACTGGTCGGCGGTCGCCCTGCATTTTGCGCTGGGGTTGCAACCGACACTCAAGGATGAGAGTTCCTCTCCGGTGGCGGTTGGCATGATCAATAGCAGCCAGGGGGCATCCCTAGTGGAAGCCTGGATGACCCCGGAGTCGTTGGAGTTGGCCGGCGGTGAGACACCGCAGGTGTTCACGGATATCCGGCGTTATTATCGCAACCCTTCGGTGCTGCAAAAGACCATGCTGGCGAGCGTTCAGCCCTACGCGGTGAAAGGCGTGGTGTGGTACCAGGGCGAATCGAATGCAGCGCGAGCCGGTTATTATGAAAAGCGGTTGTCAGCCATGATCACAGGTTGGCGGTCACTGTGGCAGACACCCGATCTACCTTTTCTGGTAGTACAGCTACCGATATATCAGCCTCCCAATGACAGCAGCAATACTAAATGGGCTGAGTTGCGCTCTGCGCAGGCAGCGGCAACAAGAAGCACACCTAATGCGTGGCTCTCGGTCACTATTGATACGGGTGACAAAGACGACGTCCACCCGGTGGAGAAGAAAGCAGTCGGTGACCGGCTGGCGCAACTGGCGCGAGCAATGGTGTATGGGCACGCGGTGCCTTATCGGGGACCCGAACCCTCCGTTATCAGTTATCGGGGCAACCGTGCTGAAGTAAGCTTTCGTTACGCTGACGGCGGGTTAAGTGTCGTTGGTAATGAACCGCCCGCCGCCCTCTCGGTGCTGGGTTCTGACGACCATTGGCAGCGTGCCGAAGCCAGCGTGGAAGGAAACATCCTGGTCGTTCAACACCCTCAAGGTCAACCGATTTCAGGCGTTCGCCACGCCTGGTCCAACGCGCCGACGGTCAATCTTTATAACGCCCAGGGTTTTCCCGTGGAACCCTTTGAAGACCGTCAGCCGCGTCCGAACCACTGAAAGGCAATTCAAACTGTACCAAACCCGTAAACGCCCCTCGTTTACGTTGGAGACTTCCATGATAAAAAAGCAATGGCTCTTCTTTCCTTTTCATCGTTCCGAGCGCATGCCGCTGCTTCAGCGCTTGACGATGTGGCTGTTTACGCTGGTATTTTTGCTGTTGGGAGTGGGGGGCTGCGATTCGGAGCCGGGCACCGACACCCAAACGCTGGTGGGAAAGACCTTAACGCTGCAGTGGCAAAACAGTGAACAAGGATGGCAGCTGGATCAGCTGGACATTCACGTCGGTGATCAGCAAGTGTCATTGGCGACAACCAGTGCCGAGTACACCCTGTTGTACTCGGCGATCCCACCCGACAGCACACCGATGGAAATATCGGAAAATGGGAAAGTGTTGGAATTTCCCGAACCGATTTACCGGTATAACACGGAAGAGTGGGGCCAGATTACCCAGCCGGTGGCGATGAACCAGGCGGGGGAGCCGTTGACATTTTTTCCGACCTTTGTCGAACGGCACCCGCAAGATGAGCAGGGTGGAAAGGATAAAAAAGGTGCGCTGGTTTTCAAAGAACATACCGAGCGCGCCGACATTGAAGCGCAGTGGCAGATGGATGAGCAGTACGATTCCGACGTCAGGGTACGGTTGACGGTGACGGCCAGGACCGACGGTTATTTTTCCGTTGCCACGCCAACGCTGGCGACGGTAGCCAAATCGGAATTGGCCTGGGGTGCCATTCCGGGGCACTTTCAGGGCGCCGACATTAACGACAGCCTGGTGCACTCTCTCGCGTACGGCCAGGGCATTCCCGATCGGCCCGTGCTGGTGCGCGAGCGCACCGCCACCACGCTCGCGCCGATGCTTAGTACGCAATCCGGTGTCACTCTGGCGGTGATTCCCGAGCCCGGCACGGGCCGCGATCCCTGGGAGCACGATCACATGACCCAGCATTCGTGGCAATTGGGACTGTCGTTGATGAATCGACAATCGCAGCTCACACCGAAAGTCTGGCATCCCGTACTGGGGGAGAAAGGTTCATTCCTGAAAAAAGGCGAGAGTGTCCAGTTTCAGTTTCGCTACAGTGTCCAAATGGCTGACTGGTTTTCGGTGTATCGCCACGCCGTGGAAGATATATACCGGTTTGACGATTTTCTGGCGTTGAAACGAACCCGGCAGTCCCTTACCGATCGTATTCTGTCCATGCACGATTATTTGCGGGATGATACGCGTTCCAAATGGCGGACCGAAATTGTGGAGGGCGTCACGCTGGGGGCGCAGGCTTACCTGGGTGGCGTGCTTAACTCGGATCGCGACGCCATGAAAAACTCCGATTACGGCGCCATGTGGATGCTGGCCCGTATTATGGATGACCCGGTGCTGAAGGAAACCCGGCTGCCGTACGCGAGAAACTTCAAACTGTTGCAGCAGCAATCCGAGCCTGGGTTCTATCACGGCGCGGCCAAAGGTCAGTATTTTCTCTCGAAAAGAGAAACCTTCACCGAAGAGTGGGGCGACTACGTTGAACCCATCGCCATTACCTATTACACACTCGTGGATATTGGCAATATCTTGCTCTTTGAACCCGACGATGAGGCGCTAAAACAGCGTTTGCGCGATGGTGCCGAACGGCTGTTGGCCTGGCAGAAGCCTGGGGGAAACTGGGCGGTCGCCTATGATCATACCAGCGAAAAACCGCTGTTCACCGAGCTGGAAGACTTGCGTCCGACCTTTTACGGACTGGTGGTAGCGTATCGGATTCTCGGCGATGAGCGTTATCTACGTGCGGCACAGAACGGGGCGGACTGGTACATCCAGAACGCGGTCAATACGGGACATTTTCTGGGTGTGTGTGGGGACAATCGGTTTGTGCCTGACTTCGCTACCGGTCAAAGTGCGCAGGCGTTACTGGACCTCTATGAGCTGACTGACGAGACGCGCTATTTGGACGCCGCCAAGCGCGCGACACAGTTTTATACCCAGTCTATTTATACGCACCCGGTTCCGGACACGACAGGAAAAAACGTTCATGGCGTGGGTCGGGAGGATTGGGAGATCTCCCAGGTGGGGCTCAGCAACGAACATGGCGGGGGCATTGGCTCGGCCAATGACAACGGCCCCATTTTGTTGGCCAGCCACGCCGGACTGTTTGTACGGATGTACCAGCTCACTGGCGAAACATTGTACTTGCACATGGCGCGTGCCGCCGCGCTGGGCCGTGATGCCTTCGTCGACCCGGACACCAGCACCGTGTCGTACTACTGGCAGGCGATGGACGCGGGCCCCGGTGCTTTTCCGCATCACGCCTGGTGGCAGATTGGCTGGATCACCGACTATCTGCTCGCCGAAGCCGAGCTTCGCTCGGGCGGTCAAATACAGTTTCCCCGTGGCTTTGTGACACCGAAGGTCGGACCGCACCAAAGTTACGGCTTTGCACCCGGTTACGTCTATGGCACTCAGGCGTCTCTGATGCTTCGGCACGATAGTGTGAACAGCGATAATCCCTACGTCGATTTTTATATGGCGCTGTCCAACGACGGAAAACGCTTGTTTGTGTTTCTTCTGAACAATGACGATGAGCCGCAAACTGCGCAGGTGGAAGTAAATAACACACCATTGTTAGGCCGTGAAGCGATTCGAACCCAGTTCCTCGATCAGGATGGTGCGCCCTTGTCAGATCCGTCAACGACCCCACCCGCGACGGTCACCATTCCCGCTTATGGACTGCGCACGCTGGAACTGTCAGCGGACGATACCGCAAGCGCTAACTGAATTAGGAGAGTCTGTGATGATCTTAAAAAAGAGACAATACTTGACCTGGCTGCTGTGGCTTCCTTTCTGTGTACCGTGTCTGAGCAACGCGGAACATCCTGAAAGCACCGGGGTCTTGCTTGCCAGTCCGAGCGGGACTGTGCAGGGAGAGGTCTTTATGCAGGGTAGCCAGTTGTACTATCAGGTGGACTTCAATCGTCACCGCGTTATTCAGCCCTCCCCGCTGGGCATTACCGTGGAGGGGCAGTCGCTGGGCCGACATGCGTCGATTGAAAGCGTCGAGATAAAGCAGGTACATCATCAGTATCCAGTACTCGGTGTTCATTCGGTGGCGCACAACCATTACCGTGAGGCTATGATGACCCTGCAATCGCCTTCACAGGCACACTGGTATTTGCAGCTGCGGGCTTATAATGACGGCTTTGCCTACCGCTACGTGATTCCTCAATCAGACGCATCAACCGTTACTGTGAACGGCGAGCAGTCCAGCTGGACGCTGCCGGAGAACAGCGACGTGTGGTACTTCGAGCGTGACTCGGACTGGAAGCTGAAAACCTACGCGGGTGAATGGTTGAAAACCACTGTGAATGAACTCCCGGCGGTGTCGGCGAACGGGCCCGTGCAGGGGCCGCCACTTGTGGTAGAGCTTCCGGAGCACCAAGGGTACGCGGTACTGACCGAAGCGGCGCTCTATAACTACAGTGGCATGCGGTTGCGGGCTCTCGGCCAGCGCCGGGTCCAAGCGGATTTTACCGAGGGCGAGCGTGGGTTTTCCGTGGACACCGCGGACGGGGCGATGGATGGGGCGACAGTCACTCCGTGGCGAGTCACGATGTTAGGGGAAAACCTCGACGCACTGGTTAATTCGGATCTGATCACGAACCTCAACCCGGCACCGGATGAGTCACTGTTTGCCGAGACGGATTACATCAAACCCGGGCGTGCCGTCTGGCGCTGGTGGAGCCGGGAAACCGGCACGCCGGCACAGGAGCGGCAGTTTGTCGACTACGCCAGTGAGTTGGGGTTCGAGTATAGTCTGGTGGATGATGGCTGGGAGAGTTGGGAGAGCCCTTGGGCATCACTTGAGCAGCTCACTGGCTATGCCAACGGGCAGAATGTCGACGTTTTTGTGTGGAAAGACTGGAATCAGGTCAAGGACCCGTCCGGTGACTGGGGCGCGTTGCGGGTGTTTCTCGATGGGGTGTGCAAAGCCGGTGCGGTCGGTGTGAAACTGGATTTTATGAATGCGGAATCTATAGACCGTATCCGTTTCGAGGAAGCCGCCTTGCGATTGGCGGCGGAGCGAAAACTGATGGTGGTGTTTCACGGCATTCAAAAGCCAACGGGCGAATCGCGGACCTATCCCAATGAAATTTCCCGGGAGGGAATTCGTGGTCTGGAGCTGAATCGTATGGATCAGCCCCTCCCAGCCAGTCACAATGCTGCCTTGCCTTTCACACGTTTTCTGGTTGGGCACGGTGACTATACACCGCTGGGCTACAGCCTGCCCGGCAACACCACCTACGCCCATCAATTGGCCACGGTGGTGCTCTTTACCTCGCCTTTTCAAGTAATCGCCGAACATCCCGACATGTTATTGCATAACGATGACGTGGCGGCAGGGCTCGAACTGCTCAAAACCATTCCCGCCGTATGGGATGAGACGCGAGTGCTGCCTTCCAGTCGTATTGGTGAACTGGCCCTAATAGCACGACGTTCAGGAGACCACTGGTATTTGGCGGCATTGAATGGCACTGATCAGCCGGTACGCATTGACTCGCTGGACCTGTCGTTTCTCGGTGAAGGCACCTACACCGCTGAGGTGGTTTTCAGTCCTGAACCCCGGCGCTTACAAAAAAGCCATGCTTCGGCACTGGATAGTCATAGTGAATATTCGTTGAAACTGCTGCCGCGAGATGGGGCAGTGCTGCGTTTCTCACCAACGCCTTAAAGTGTTCCGATGTTGAAAAACGGGCCGCAATGCGGCCCGTTTTTTGTGCGTCTGCTTCTTACTAAGCACGGCTTAAGGAATCACGGGATGATAAGTTTCATTCATCCAGTCCACCAGATGGCGGTCACTGCCCGTTTGTCGATACAGGTCGGGGAAGCCCGGCTCGATTTGATCGGTGTCGTTATCCCAGCCTATGACCTGACGGGAGTGTGTAAACTGAATTGCGCCCGCACCGCCGTACTCCGCGGGACCGGACGCGGTGGAAGACAGTGTGTTGGTCCGGGCCAGCGCATTGTTGCGTACCAGAACATCGCGTGCGGACTGCACGGAAATGCCGCCCCAGTTGGCGTCTTCCACAGTGTTGTTACTGATTATGAAATGACTTTGCCATTGAATGTCCAGCGGGTTGTCACCGGCGGAGATATTTTCCCGTCCACAAAAAAGGCTGTAACGATTTTGCGGTGTGTAGCGGTTGGTGAAAATACTGACGGCGGCCGGAGGCATAGTCGTCAGGGACGTAATGGGAATCCACTGGCCGGTGTTCGCGATGACGTTATTATCGAAAATCACGTTGCGAGCCCCGGAGCCATTGTTGCCCCAGGAATTGGAGCACGCTTTTACATCAATCATCAGGGGAAATTTAACGCCTTGGTGGGAGGTGTTGAAGAACGTGTTGTGAGCGATCAACGCGTGAGGGGCAGAAAACTTCGCGCCGTTGCCGCGGTTTTCGCCAAAGGTTGAACCGATAATGACATAGTTACTGCTGAACCGGCTGCCGTCCGGATTAAAATGATGCACCATGGTATCGTGCCGATACACGGAGGGAGTATTGGTCGGAACGGGCGTAGAGAATTCCAGCAGAGCACAGGCGCGTGCGGTGGTGCTGCCGTTGCTGTAGTTCACCGTGCCATAGGTCGACCAGTCCGGGTGTTTGCTGTCCACCACTTCTTTGCCGACCATTGTGCCGCGCCAAAGAAAGTTCATGTCCCGGTCACGCAACTCATAGATATCGCCCACTTTGGCCAGATCGACGGGACGAGGGTTTGAGGCATAACAAACGGACAGCGTATGGGTGTCCACATACTTGGGATTAAAACCCGTCAACTCCCGAATGACCATTCGATCCTCTGTGCCGCCGACGGCCTCCACGTTTTTAAACAGGTAGTGCCCGCGATTGTGAAACAAGAAGATACCGTCCGCCTTGGTGGCCACCACGGCATTGGGATCGGTCTCATTCGGGTCCAGAGTGGCTTTGAAGTTCTTCGCTTTCAGATATTGCACACCGCCAAAGGCCGCCAGGGCGTTTCCGGGGCTGGACGTAACGTGAATATTCTGGAGTGTCACGTGTTTTGAATGTTGCAGTGAAAAGGCCCGTTTCCCGCCGTAGTGGGCGACCAGATAATGCAGATCCGGGTCCACGGCGTCGTAAAACTCTGTATCGGCGCTGAGATCAATGACGGCGGACCCATTGGCCTGCACCTGAACGGTGTAGCTGCCGATATTGGATTCCTCATGCGGGCCGACAATGCTGTCCGTACCGCTCGCGAGCGGGTGAAGGTTGGCAAAGGGCAGCAGCAGCGAAGACCCCGTGCCGGAATACTGACCCACTGCACTCAAACTGTAACTCGTGTCCGGGGCGGCCCAGGTTACCATCGCGCCCATTTCGTCGATGTAATCTCGATAGTCGCGGGCGCTGCCGGCCACGGGTGTCAGCTCCAGCTCGTAATTTCCGAGTTTTTCCACATTGACCTTGGTCTGAAACGGGTACACTTCATTGAAAAAATCCAGCGTGAAATTCCGGATTTCCACTCGCTCATTGCCGAGACCGGCGCTGTCTTTTTCCAGCCAGAACATATCCCGTCGGGCGGCGTGGATTAATTTGGAGCCGTTACCATCAATGATCAGATCCGTTTGTCCGGCCACATTAATGGTGTTGCCATAGAGGTTGCGATTGTCGCCCACGTAGAACTCGCCGTTCTCGGGAAACAGTATTTTCACGATCTTGCCATCGTAAGCGCTGTTGTTCCTGGCGTCGTTCAACGCGTCTGCGATGACTTGCTGGTTTGCCACGCCGTGTGTCATTACACCGGCTTCGCCACTGGGCGGCGTTTCATCGGCGATGTTGAATGGCATTCCGTTGGCGGGAATCAGGTCATCCAGGTATAGCGTAACGAGATCGACAGCGGCATCGCCTTCGGTGTGACCACTGGCATCCTGTGGTGGCGTAACCTCGAAGGCCCAGGGACCGCGGGTGGAATCCTCAATGTAGTCCGCCAGAAGCTCGTCCCCGCTAAGGGCGGTGGTATAGACGCGCACCTGATCGAATTGGCCTTGCAGGGCACGGGTGGGTGTGGACTCAAACGTTTGTCCCACGCGCAGTGTGCGAATCGCGGTGAGATCAATACCGGACACCGGCACTTCACCGAGTAACTCCGCGTTCAGATAAAAGCGCAGGTACTCATCGGCTTTGATCACCGCGCTGATTTGCATCCATCCTTGCGTAATGTCATTGTCGCGCTCGATGTGGTTGAACTTAGGCGAGGCCACGACACTGGTGGTGGAAAAACCGGGAATCCGGTTAAGGCCGCCGCCCTCGGAGTAAAAGCGCACGCGCTCGTTGTTGTATATCTGGAGTCCAATCCACTCGCCGGCGCTGTTTTGCAGCGAGATCAGGTAACCTTTGTCGTTGTCGACCGGGCGTACCCAAATGGACAATGTCATTTCTGTGACCATGCTCATTTGCGTACTGGTAAAATCAGTTTCTAGTATCTGGTCATCGCTGAGTGCGTCACCCGCCAGGTTGAGTCCGCGCACAGCACCATGTCGGTCGGAGGCGGCGTTGGGGTCATCCAGAATCTTCACGGGGATGGGCGATTGATCATCCTCAAGTGTGAGGCTGCCCCACTGCACGATATCCAGCGTCTGCTGTTGTCCCGACCGGTCGCTGACCTCGGTGGATGAGGTGGAAATGTCATCAAGAGTCCAAAGTGCTATAAGGTTTGGGCGATGATCTTGTGCTAGGGCATCAGGAAGGGTTAGCAGTGTGATCGTTAAGAGAGCAACTGCACTGATGTATCGGTGCAGTCCAACACATTGGGTGCGGGTTAATGTTCCAGCGTTGATGTGCACGAGGGTGTCCTCCATCTATTATGGTTTTGATGCTAGAAGTGTCGCTAACGTCGACAAGAAGTGCAGCGGCAGAGAATATTGCCAGATGCGGGGTGTTACTATAATAGATATTGTAAGGTGCCGCTAACGTGCTTCGTTGCTGTGCGTGGTGCGAAATTGCTTTTTTCTTGAGAAATGATTCGGAGAATATATCGATAATGTTTTAAGTGGCTGACATCAAAGGGCTCTGAAGTATGTGGTCACTCCGGTCTGGACAATGAAGGAGCAGGTTTAGTACGTAATATTCTAGTGGGAAGCCGTAATATTCTAAAAAAGTCTTATATATAGTATTAACAGGAGGTTGTCCCTTGAATCTCCTGAGTAACATGCGTGTATTAAAGACCGTATTGATATCATTTGAGTCAATGAATACCCCTCTGAATCAGTCGGTTATATAAGTTTCCAAGTCCGGTTATGGCGGCATTGACGAGGGCTGTCCGCTATGCGGAGAGTCTTCTGTATAACAGCCAGGCCGCTTTGACGTGGTTCGCGTAGGAGGATCGGTCCGATATTTTGGAGGGCCAAAGGCCCGTTACCCACCGATCCGTCCAGAACCACGCTCAATCAACGATCAGGTATAGTAATACTCAGTCCCGCCCCATCGGCGGGATGCTATGGAAGGTTATAAAGGATAACGCTATGTCTGATTTCCTCTGGCCGGGATTGATCCTGGCCGCTGTCCTGATCTGGGCGGTGTGGTGTTTTAACCGCCTGGTGCGTCTGCGCAATCAGGTGCGTACCGCCTGGAGCGATATTGATGTGCAGCTGGCGCGCCGTCATGATCTTATTCCCCAACTGGTGCGAACCGTTCAGGCCTACACCGATCACGAACGGAGTCTCTTGACCGCCGTGACCGAGCTGCGAGCGCGGGCTGTCGAGAGCCAGCATCCAGGTCAGCTCGCCGTCCTTGAGAACGAGTTGGAGCAGTCGCTGTCTCGCCTTTTCATTCTCCAGGAAAGCTATCCGGACCTGAAAGCCGATGGCAACTTCAGTCAGTTGCAGCGCGACCTGGTGGAGACCGAAAATCTTCTGCAGTATGCACGGCGGTTTTACAACGGTGCGGTGCGTGCGCTCAATGATCGGGTGCTACAGTTTCCGGACCTTCTGATTGCGCGAGTAGCGGGCGTTTCAACGGCTGAGTTTTTCAGCGCAGCAGAGGATCAACGTGACGTGGTTTCGGTGAACAGGGAGGGAATGAAATGAAAGCGTTCTTGAATGGTCTGTTACTCGCTTTTTTCCTGGCGTTAGGCGTACTTCCGGCGTCAGCGCAGGAGCGGATTCTGAGTTTTCATTCAGACATCGTGGTCGAGGCCGACGGCACGCTTGATGTGACCGAGACCATCGAAGTGCGGGCCGAGGGCCGGAATATTCGCCGCGGCATCTATCGGGATTTTCCAACTCGTTATCGGGACCGTCGCGGTGACCGTGTGGTCGTCGGGTTTGAAGTGGTCAGTGTCACCCGCGATGGCAAACCCGAGCCCTGGTTTACCGAAGACCGGGCGAACGGCATTCGAATCAATACCGGCGACGACAGCTTCCTGCCGACGCCGCTCACCACCACCTACCGGATTCGCTATCGCACCAACCGGCAACTGGGTTTCTTCGAGCAGCACGATGAGCTGTACTGGAATGTGACCGGCACAGGGTGGATGTTTGACATTGCGTCGGCCTCGGCTCGGGTGCAGTTGCCCGGGGCGGTGCCGGCAGATCAATTGCAGCTGGATGTTTATACCGGCCCGCAGGGCAGTCGGGCCCAGCTCGCCCAAGCCGAGGTGACTGAACCGGGCGTGGTGCGTTTTGCCACCACTCAGCCGCTGGGTGTGCGAGAGGGGCTGACCATTGTGGTGGGTTTTCCAAAAAATCTGGTGGAAGAACCCTCCGCGGGGCAAACGGTCATCTGGTTTCTGACCGACAACCGGGCGCAGTTGCTCCTGATCATCGGGCTGCTGGCGGTGTTCGGTTACTATTTTCATCACTGGCGCCGAGAGGGACGTGATCCTCAGACGGGTCCGGTGTTCGCGCGCTATTTCCCGCCCGAGGATTTCTCGCCCGGCGGTTTGCGTTACCTGGCCAAGGCGCGCTACGACGATCGATGTTTCGCGGCGGACTTGGTGCACTTGTCCGTGAAGGGCCTGGTTGCCATTCACCGTGACAAAAAGTGGCACTCAGACAACTGGCGGCTGCAAAAACTCAGTGACGCGAACGACGTGGAACTCGCCCCAGCCGAGCGCGCCCTGTTTTCCCGGTTGTTCGTGGACGCAGACGAATTGGCTCTTGAACAGGCGAATCACACCATTTTGGGTGAAGCGAAACGCCAACATCAGCGGGCGCTCAAGCAGCGCTTCAAGCCCCGCTATTTTGTCGACAACGTGGGGATTACCGTCAAAGGCGCGCTGGCTTCTGTGGCGTTGGGAGCGGTGGCGTTTTGGTTGGTGGGCAATCTGGCCTCTCTGACGTTCTGGGCGCTGCTGTCGGTGGTGATTCTTCTCAATGGCGTGTTCGCCAACCTGATGCGCCGCCCCACTCGGGAGGGGCGTAAGCTGCTGGACCACATCGAAGGCCTGAAGTTGTACCTGTCGGTGGCGTCCAGAGACGAAATCGCGGGTCTGGAGCACCGCAACGCGGATGAGCCGCCACTCAACGCCGAGCGTTACGAAAGCCTTCTGCCGTTTGCATTGGCCCTGGGGGTTGAAGAGGCCTGGACCGGTCAGTTCATCAAAGCGGTGGGTATGGAGGCCGCCACCAGTGCGGCGCACGCTATGCATTGGTATCACGGTCCGCTTGGCCGTGGTGGCTTGGCGAGTCTGGGCAGTGATCTGGGCAAGTCGCTCAGCTCACAGATTGCCTCCTCGTCGGTCGCACCCGGTACCAGTTCGGGTGGCGGGGGCGGCGGTTTCTCCGGTGGTGGCGGTGGCGGCGGAGGTGGCGGCGGCCGCTAGCCGTGAGCGCCGGAGATCGCTAAGATCAGGTTTTAGGTCTACCGGAGCCCCCATGAGTCTCAAGCAGATCGATCAGTTGCTGAATCCGCGCTCGGTGGCGGTCATCGGTGCGTCCAACAAGCCGAATCGTCCGGGCAATGCCGTGATGCGCAATCTGCTGCAAGGCAACTTTGCCGGGCCTATCATGCCGGTGACACCCAAGTATCAGGCGGTCAACGGGGTGTTGGCCTATGGCTCGATCGAGGCGCTGCCGGAGGTTCCGGATCTGGCGATCATTTGTACCCGGGCGGCGCGGGTACCGGCGTTGATCCAGCAATTGGGCAAGAAGGGCACGCGCAGCGTGATTGTGATTGCCGCCGGACTGGATGAGGTGCATACCGCCCAGGGCACCAGCCTGCAGGAGCAGATGCTGGCCATTGCCCGACACTGGGGAGTGCGACTGCTGGGGCCCAATTGTCTGGGGTTGTTTGTACCCGCCATCGGGCTGAACGCCAGCTATGCCCACACTCATGCGCTGCCGGGCAAGGTGGCCTTTGTGTCCCAGTCCTCCGGGGTGTGCGTCACCATTCTCGATTGGGCGCGCCGGCGGCGCATCGGTTTCTCCCACTTTGTCGCTCTGGGCGATGGGGCGGACATTGACTTTGATGAGTTGATCGATTACCTCGGGCGCGACCCCAAAACCCGGGCCATTCTCCTGTATATCGATTCCATCCGCGATGGGCGGGCTTTCCTTTCAGCGGCCCGAGCTGCAGCCGCGGGTAAGCCGATCCTCCTGATCAAGGCCGGGAATGCCCGCGAGGTGTCGGATGCGGTCAGCAGGTTGCCGGCCGAACAGCGCGGTTCCGACCGGGTGTATGATGCGGCCTTCCGGCGTGCGGGGATGCTGCGGGTGCAGGACCTGAGGGACCTGTTTGCCGCGGTGGAAACCCTCGCTTATGGCCGGGAGCTCACCAGTGAGCGGTTGGTGATCCTGGGTAACGGCAATGGTCCTGCCGCCATGGCGGCGGATGCGCTGATTGAGCGCGGTGGGCACCTGGTGACCTTCAGCGAGCAGACCGAGCAGGCGCTGGCCCGGTTGGTGCCTCGCGGTGGGCGTGCCCGCAACCCGGTCAACTTGCTGGGCGACGCACCGCCGGAACTCTATCGGGAGGTGCTCTCGGTGATTCTGGCCAGCGGTGAGGCGGATAACATTCTGGTGATGCATGCGCCTTCGGCGCTGCACGTCGGCGAAGTCTACGCTGAGGCGATGCTGGATGCCTATGAGGCACACGCCGGGCGCAAGCCCAACCTGCTGGTGAACTGGATGGGCGAGGAAGCGGCTTATCCGGCCCGGGAGCGGTTTGCCCAGGCGGGTATTGCCTCCTTTCGCACACCTGAAGGCGCCGTGGCGGCCTTTATGTATCGGGTTCAATACCGGCGCAACCAGAAGCTGCTGTCGGAAACCCCGGACTCGGTCAGCGAGCTGATTCCCCACCACCCGCTATCGGTGCGCGCGCTCATCGAGCGGGCGCTGGCGTCACCATGGATCGAGCTGTCCGCTCCGGAGGCGGCCGAGATGGTGGCGGCTTACGGTATTCGCACTCGGAATCCGGACGCTGAGGACAGCGCCCAAGAGGTGTATCAGGATGGCGTTGCGCTGCGCATTCAGGTGCGGGTCGACCCGGTATTCGGGCCGGTCATCGCCCTGGGAGAAGCGGGAGGCACTGCCGACTGGCTGTATAACGCCGTGGTGGCTCTGCCGCCTCTGAATATGGCCCTGGCCCGTTATCTGGTGATTCAGGCCCTGGCCGAGGGCAAGATCCGCGAGCGCCATCAACCGCTGGAGCGTCACTCGCTCTGCCTGCTGTTGAGTCAGGTCAGTCAGCTGGTGGTCGACAATCCCGAGCTGGTCAGCCTGGACCTGCAACCGGTGGTGATGCGGCAGGGCGTCTACACCGCGCTGGAGGTCTCGGCCCGTCTTGCACCGGCCGAGCAGGCGCGTCCCATGGCCATCCGGCCTTATCCCAAAGAGCTGGAGGCGCGAGTGACCCTGAAGGATGGTCGCTCAGTGTTGCTGCGCCCGATCCGGCCGGAAGATGAAGCCCGTCAACAGGTCTTCGATCACGCCCTGAGCCGGGAGGACCGTTACAACCGCTATTTTGGCGAGGTGTCCGAGTTTTCGCACGAGCAGATGGCCCGTGTGACCCAGATCGACTACGACCGGGAGATGGTGTTCATCGCCACCGAGCGCGACGAGCGGGGTGAGGAAGTCACTCTGGGGATGGTCCAGGCCCAGATGGACCCGGACAACCACGAAGGTGAGTTCAGCATTGCCATTCGCAGTGATCTCAAAGGCTGCGGGCTGGGGCGGTTGCTGCTGGGCAAGATGCTGGCGCACTGCCGAGACCAGGGGACCCGTCATCTGGTGGGCTGGACGCTCCCCCAGAATCGGGGCATGGCCAGTCTGGCTCGAAGCCTGGGATTTCGGGTGAAGTACGATCCGGACGAAGAGGTCATCGACATGCGGATCGATTTACAGGCGCCGGACGCTACAGCTTCGCCAACGCCTTGATGTGGGCCACGGCGCTGCGTCCCAGGGCTGACAGTGCATAGCCCCCCTCCAGAGTGGAGACAATGCCTCGGCAGTGCTCGTCGGGGCTATCGCTCTCCCGGCTCTGATCCACCAGGGTCCGCAGTTGCTCGCTCACCCACTGGTAATCCCGATCGGTCAGGCTGGTGGAGGACATATCGTCCTCCTCATGGGCGTCAAAACCGGCCGAGATCAACAAGAGTTGTGGACGAAAACGCTTCAGCGCGGGCAGCCAACGCTCGGTGATGGACGCCCGAAATTCCTCACTGCGGCAGGTGGCGGGCAGTGGCACATTGACGATGTGGTCGCGCTTCACGTCAATGGGGGTGCCCGGGTAGAAGGGGTGCTGAAAGCTGGAACAGAATAAGACCCGGGGCTCATCATAGAACATGGTCTGAGTGCCATTGCCGTGGTGGACATCGAAATCGGCGATGGCGATCCGCTGCAGTCCGTGCTGCGCCAGCGCGTGGACGGCGGCGATGGCAACATTGTTGTACAGGCAGAAGCCCATGGCCCGATCCGGCTCGGCGTGGTGGCCCGGCGGACGCACGTTGCAGAAGACCGCATCGGTCTCTCCCGCCATCACCAGGTCCACCCCGTAGGCGGCGGCTCCGGCGGCATGCCGGGCGGCCTCCAGAGTGTCGCGACTCAGGTAGACATCGGTGTCGAAGGGCAGAATCTGATCCTCTCCCAGGGTTCTGGCCGCCTCCTCCAAATTGTCCAGGTATTCCGGGTCATGGACCCGCAGCAGTTGCTCCCGGGTGACCGCCGGCGCCTGCTTGTGCAGCAGCAGCCCGTCCAGGCCGCTGGTCAAGAGGCGATTGTTGATGGCATCCAGACGTTCCGGGCATTCCGGGTGGCCGTCTGGCATCCGGTGCCGATGGCAGCTTGGGTGGGAGAGGATGGTCGCCAGCATGGATTGCCTCCGGGTTGGGCACCCATGCGGTGCCGAAACGATGACCGCCGCCCGCGCGAGCGATCCTGAAGTGAGCGGTACGGCGCGGTCCAGCGGCTTTGATCCTAAAGCAGTTGATCTCGCCGAGTCCAGCCCGGCCTTGATCAAAGTCACAAAAGTTGAAATTGACGACATTGTGGGGGAGCATCTTGCGATGAAAACCGCTACCCTAGAGGTGTCAAGAAACTGCTTGTAAAGTGGTCAACAAAACGGCTATGGTTAATATGACTATATGTCGGTCGGTCTACAATAACGAAAAATGGTTTAAATATGACGTCTACGGTTGCCAATAGCTTCAAAAACCGCTTTTTACGGGTGGAGGCGGGACTGGCGCTGCTGATTCTGCTGACGGTGGTCGCCATAGTGGCCGAGCGGCCCATTCTGGAAACCGGATTGGCGCTGGACGGTAGCGACGGAACCGTAGCCCACTACAGTGACGCTGGCGAAGGCGGCGAGAGCCGCTCAGCGGTCATTGATCCCGCCGCCATGAGCTGGGAGTGTGAGCTGGTCGACAGTGATCGGTACATGTTTTGTGGCTTCGAGCTGGTGCTGGATGAGGAGCGTGAAAATGGACTGGATCTGCGTCGGTATGATCAGATCCGGTTCTGGATGGACTATGAGGGTCCGACCGAAACCATCCGCCTGTACTTGAGAAATTACGACCCGCGCTACAGCAAACGCTACGTTAACGACAGCACTAAGTACAATCAGATCGAGTTTGATGCCGATCTGGCCAAAGGCGGCGCCTGGT
Organism: Marinimicrobium sp.; assembly: GCF_002695945.1. Taxonomy (NCBI): domain Bacteria; kingdom Pseudomonadati; phylum Pseudomonadota; class Gammaproteobacteria; order Cellvibrionales; family Cellvibrionaceae; genus Marinimicrobium; species Marinimicrobium sp. Next base: position 66,193 of record NZ_NZQP01000009.1, read on the forward strand.
TGGAGTTCTCCATGGCGGATTTCTTTGTCGCCAACTGGTGGTTTCAGCGCTATCGGATTTCTCCGGATATGGCCCATCCGCAGTTCGATAACATCGTGGTGATCGAGGTACAGACCGGCTCTACCGGGATTCCTGGTGAGCACCGATTCACTTTGTCCCGCATCGAGTTGACGGGCCAGGTCATTTCCACCGAGCAGTGGTACCAGATTCTTGTGGCGGTCTGGCTGATGGCCGCACTGGCCTTTCTGGCGGTGCGCACCTGGCGGCTCAAACAGGAGTTGAGCTTGCGGCATGCCCGCGAACAGGAATTGCTGCAGGTCAATCAATTGCTGGATAGTCGCAGTCGAGCTCTGGAGGATAAAGCGAAAACCGACCCTTTGACCGGGGCGTTCAACCGTCAGGGTATTGAAGAGGCGATTGCCCTGGGGTTGGTGGAGCGGCGCGAGGGTAAGCCCCTGTCACTGATCATGGTGGACGTCGACCGCTTCAAGCCGATCAATGACCACTACGGTCACGCGGTGGGCGATCAGGTTCTGACCGGGCTCTCTTCTCTGGTCAAACACAATATCCGCGGGACCGACCTCTTTGCCCGTTGGGGCGGTGAGGAGTTCGTGTTGGTCTGTCGCGATACCGAACTGCGTGAGGCCGCCGGGCTGGCTGAAAAGCTGCGGGCCCTGTTGGCGGAGGAGGAGTTCGAGCAGGTGGGGCGAATCACCGCCAGCTTCGGGGTCGCCACCTTACGTCAGGGCGAAACGCTGGACGAGATTTTCAACCGGGTGGATCAGGCGCTGTACAAAGCCAAAGAGTTTGGTCGCAACCGTGTGGAGGTATCCTGGTAGTTGGATTACCACCAGGCTTTGCCCCACATTTCCGGGTTGGCCCAGAAGCGCGGGTTGTTCCAGTCCCGCTTGTGATTGTAGTTGCTGATGTTGTAGGTGTAGAGC
>NZ_NZQP01000010.1:0-44571 GCF_002695945.1 Marinimicrobium sp.
GGCAAACGAATCTGGAAGGAAAAGTTCGTAGGCTGAACTTGACCTGACAGACACCATCGGAAAAACCGGTAACTGTCAGATCAAGTCTGAACTACTACAATTCAATAGATAACGCAGCCATGCCTAATTTTTTCCACAGTCTTTGGGCCCACCCCAGAAAATTCTTGGAGCTCTTCGAACGCTCTAAATTTGCTTTTTGCTCGCTTCTTAATTATCTCTTTTGCCAACCCCTCAGAGATCCCTGGTACGGCCTTAAGGTCAATTAACTCAGCAGTGTTTAGGTTGACCCTTCCCTCTTCTTTTGCTTTCTTCTCTAATGCATCTCCCGACAACTCTAGAATATCGCCCAGTGTCAAGTATGTGTAGAGTACGGCTCTTACTGCTTCAGAGTACCCCACATCCGAGTGCACCCCCTTTGATGCCTTGTCATTTAAGCGCTGAATGAACGACCCCAAGTAGTTTATATGTGCCTTTGCCAGATCTTTATCGGAGCCAGACTTTGCATTTTCGTCCAGAAATGCCCACAACCGATTGATATACTGGTCGTTTCCTAACTTTCGCTCTCCAAGCTTAGCTTCTCTTGGCGGGTAAATCGAGTCCGCCACATCTTTTATAACACGTCGGGCCGCTGTTAAGGCGTGCGACCAATCTTCAGATGACGTCGATGACAGCCGCTCATATGCGGACATAAATTTTTCAATTGCGCTCGGGCAAGTATCTAGAAGAAGTGTGTCCACTCGATCACGAATTACGTTGAACTGTCGGCTAGGTATTTCTCCAAAGTTAAGCGTTTTGTATAGGCGTGTCGCCCAAGAGTATGTTTCATTAGAGGATGCGGATATTGTGCCTTGGAGATTAGTTCGGTAAAAAACACCATCATTTCCGGACTTTTCCCTATTCAATCTCGCCAGGACATGCTCAATGAACTCGATGCTTTTAAATGCCCCGCCTGATATTGACAATCTAGGTTGTATCTCTTCATTCGTAAGAGGAAGCTTGAGCTCTTTAATCTTGCCGGCGAGTTGGCGTACGTATTCTTCATCAATATCCTCCGGATAAGGCAATCCAGTTTCGTATCGCCCCAATTGAAAGCCGCACCACCGCTTCAGTTTCTTATCGTCTATTAGGTCAGAAGCGAGATCTAATTTTCTAATTGCCAATGAGGTTGAACCTGGCTTCCCTAGCTGTATCGCATCGAGAGCTTCTCGAGCAAGAATTAGCGTCTCTTCATGTATTCCATTGGGCATATTGACCTCAAAATCTAACGTCGCTGTGATTGGCATTGCTAAGTTTTACTTTAGCTTGAATGGCTTCCAGTCAGAGTCTGGTATATCTGTCCCACCAATGGGCGGGGTCAAGTCCTTCGTCGCCAGTTTAAGCGTGGCCTCAGCTGTAAAGATGTGGAAATTTAGCCGAAGCATCCTATTTTCTTTCTCGAGCTTTTGCAGGTAAAGGTCTGCTATCGGAAACGTCAATAGTTTCATCTCGCCAGGTTTCAGGACAGTGGGAACCTGTTCTGACTCCAAAATGGGGAATAATTCACCTTCTATCTCTGGGAAGCTCAGCATCTCGATTTCTCTAAGGACGAGCTCTCGATTCCCCGTATTTGAAATTGCAATCTCACAGGCTTGAGAGTTCGCAAAGTTCTCAGTTCTCGGATTCCATGCAGCAAGGGTTCCAACAAGAGAAAACCGCTTATAAAAAAGGCTGAAATACAATGAAATAAGTGAAACAGTCAGCGCACCTCCCGAAATGGCAAGCGTGATTATATCTTTTGCCTCCATCGGGGCCCCCCATTGAAATTTAACAATGTTATTCAAAGGCAAATTGCCTGTTTTAAATCAGTAAGTTTGCCTACGCGTTCCTTGACACCTTTTGTAGCATGCCTCCAAGCCCCTATCATACCTGCCTTAGAGAAATTTGGCATAAAACCTCCAGCACGAAATCCGGCAGTTTCCCCGCATAATCCCCGATATACAGGAATAAGATTTTAACGTCATCACCGCACCAACTCCTGCAACATCCCCTCCAGTCCATTCACCTTCACCTCATACATCAACGCCAGCTGCCGCCCCAATTTGCTGTTGGGAAACCCCTGACCATGGAACCACACCAGATAGGGTTCCGGCAGTTCCAGCAGCTTGCGCCCCTGGTATTTACCAAAGGGCATGGTCTGGTTGACGGCGTCGAGCAGGTCTTGTGGATTCAGGTCAGGGTTCATCGCAAGGTCTGTATAAAGGCCAGAAGTATCAGCAGTGGGCAGATGATGCGCACGTAAAAGGGCCAGATTTTCCAGAACAGGCTGTGCTCGATGTCCTGGTGGCCGGCTTTGAGTTCGTTGAGCAGGTGGTTGCGGTGCATGATCCAGCCGACGAACAGGCATAGGGCGATGCCCAGCAGCGGTTGGCTGTATTCGGTGGTGAGCGAGACGGTGGCGTCGAACAGAGTGCTCATGTTGGCGATGATCAGCGCGCTTATGAGGAAGATGAGGGCACCGATGCTCCAGGCGGCGCCGGTGCGCTTCAAGCGGGTGCGTTCGGTGACCACCGAGACCGGCGTTTCAAGCATGGAAATAGAGGAGGTGAGGGCGGCGATGCTCATCAGGGCAAAGAAGGCGATGCTCAGCCAGGTACCGGCCCCGCCCATGTTCGCGAACAGGCTGGGAAGCACCTGAAAAATCAGACCGGGCCCGGCGAGCAGTTCGCCGTTATCGCCGTAGATGACGATGCCCTGGTGTTGGGCGACGTACATGGCGGGCAGAATCAGCAGCCCGGCGGTGAAGGCGATGCTGATGTCCAGCAGGGTGACGGCGGCGCCCATGCGCGGCAGGCTGTCGTCTTTGCGCAGGTAGGAGCCGTAGATCAGCATGGTGCCCACGCCCAGCGAGAGCGAGAAGAACGCCTGGCCCATGGCGCTGAGCAGCAGGCCGGGGTCCGCCAGTTGGCGGAAGTCGGGGATCAGGTAGGTTTTCAGGCCATCGGTGGCGCCGGGTTGCACCAGAACGTAGAGAATCAGCCCGAGCAGAATGATAAACAGCAGAGGCATCAGTCGGGTGGACCAGGCTTCGATGCCATCTTCCACGCCTTTGGCGATGATGGCCACGGTAAAAGCGGTGAAGATGCCGCACACCAGCAGGTTGCGGNCNAGNCTNTCGCCGCCCAGCCANTGTTCGGCGCNGCTCCANCCGATNAGGTGCGCCACGGGTTTGCCGAACTCCGCCAGCATCCACCCGGCGACGATGGCGTANAAGCTCAGAATCAGCCCGGCNATCAGCACGCCNTAGTAGCCCACGGCGCGGCCGAGGNGCTTGGTGANGGGGCGCTCGCCNANNTGGTCCAGGGCGGTGACGATATTGGCGCGGGCGTGGCGGCCGATCACCAGNTCGGCCATCAGGGCCGGGTAGGCGAGCAGGAAGGCGAGCACNAGGTAGGCCANCACAAAGGCGCCCCCGCCGTTGCTGGCGGCCTGGGTGGGAAAACCCCATATATTGCCCAGCCCCACCGCGGAGCCGGAGGCGGCCATCAGAAAGCCGATTTTGGAGGAAAATTGTCCGCGGGGTTCGCTCATGCCGTGGCCTTTGTCCTGGGCGCGTTTATGGTTGTTTCTGGCTGTCGGGGGCCAGTTTATTGGCTTTTGGGTCCAGAGTCATTAGTATCAGGGGCTGCATCGAACCGACAACAGGAGACAGTTCCCGTGGCAGACACTCTGAAGACACAGGTTTTGGTATTGGGTGGCGGCGTAGGCGGCTACTCGGCGGCCTTCCGGGCGGCGGATTTGGGGTTGGACGCGGTCCTGGTGGAACGCTACCCCAGCCTGGGCGGCGTGTGCCTGAATGTGGGCTGTATTCCCTCCAAGGCGATGTTGCACGTCGCTCAGGTGATCAATGAGGGCACCCACGGCAAGGACATCGGCGTGACCTTCTCCAAGCCCAAGATCGATCTGGATGAGATCCGCAAGTTCAAAGAAGGCGTGGTGGGTAAACTCACCCAGGGCGTGGCCGGTATGGCCAAGCAGCGCAAGGTACAGGTGGTGCAGGGCGTGGGCGAGTTTGTAAGCGACCACAAACTGAAAGTCACCCACGATGGCAAGACCACTGAGGTGGAGTTTGAGAATGCGATCATCGCCGCGGGCTCCCAGCCGGTGAAGCTGCCCTTCATTCCCCATGACGACCCGCGGGTGTGGGATTCCACCGACGCGCTGGAGCTGCCCGAGGTGCCCAAAAAGCTGCTGGTGGTCGGGGGAGGCATTATCGGTCTGGAAATGGCAACGGTGTACAAAGCCCTCGGCAGTACCGTGGATGTGGTGGAGTTCGCCGATCAGCTGATTCCGGCGGCGGACAAAGACCTGATGCAGGTGTACAGCAAGTACAACAAGGACAACTTCAATGTGATGCTGTCCACCAAGGTTACCGATGTGAAGGCCAACAAGACGGCCCTTAAGGTGAGCTTTGAGGGTAAGAACGCGCCGGACAAGGACCAGAACTACGATGCCATTCTGGTGGCGGTGGGCCGCGCGCCCAACGGCAAGAAAATTGGCGCCGACAAGGCGGGCGTTGAAGTGGATGAGCGCGGCTTTATCCACACCAACGAGAAGCTGCAGACGAATGTGCCGCACATTTACGCCATTGGCGACATCATTGGCCAGCCGATGCTGGCGCATAAGGCCAGCCACGAGGGCCATGCCGCCGCCGAGGTGATTGCCGGCCACCATATTGTGGAACCGCGCTGCATTCCCTCCATTGCCTATACCGATCCGGAAGTGGCCTGGGTGGGCCTGACCGAGAAAGAGGCGAAGGAGCAGGGCGTCGAGTATCGCACGGCGGTGTTCCCCTGGGCGGCCAGTGGTCGGGCCCTGGGTGCCGGCCGCAGTGAAGGTAAGACCAAGCTGATTTACCGTAAGGAGAATGATCAGCTGTTGGGGGCCGGTATTGTCGGCTTGAATGCCGGGGAGTTGCTGGGTGAGTTGAGCCTGGCGTTGGAATTTGGCGCCTCGGCCGAAGATCTGGCGATGACGGTGCACGCGCATCCGACCTTGCACGAGACGGTGGGTCTGGCCGGGGAGTTGGCGGCCGGAACCATTACCGATTTGCCGAATCCGTTGGCCAAGAAGAAGTAGGTCGGATTAGGCCGCAGGCCGTAATCCGACGCTGGGTGCGGGATGTCGGGTTACGCGCTGCGCGCTAACCCGACCTACGAGACTACTTCTCAAACGCACTCACGGTCTGGATGCTGCCGTCTTCGTTGTGAATCAACTCGGCCATCTTGATGTTGCGCAGGTGCGTCTCACCGCCCGAGATTTCACAGTCGTGGTAGAACAGGTAGTACTTCCCGTCCTTCTCCACCACTGAGTGGTGGTTGGTCCAACCGAGCACCGGCTCCAGCATGATGCCCTTGTAGGTGAAAGGCCCATAGGGGCTGTCACCCGTGGCATAGGCGATGCAGTGAGTGTCGCCGGTGCTATAGGAGAAGTAGTAAGTGTCCTTGAATTTATGTACCCAGGGGCCTTCAAAATAGCGCCGGGCGTTGTCGCCGGTTTTCAGCGGTTCGCCGTTTTCATCCAGCAGCAGAATATCCCGTGGCTCTTCGGCGAACTCGAGCATGTCGTCGCGCAGCTTGGCGACTTTCGGGCACAGGGCCGGCTCGTCGTCGGCGGGGTACTGGTCCTGCTGGCTGAAGGTGCCGTTGACCCAGCGCTGCAACTGGCCGCCCCAGATGCCGCCCCAGTACAGGTAGTAGTCGTCACCGTCTTTGTACACGGCGGGGTCGATACTGAAGCTGCCTTTGATGGCTTCGGGCTGCGGCTCAAAGGGGCCTTCCGGGCGATCGCCAACGGCAACACCCAGACGGAACACATCGTCCGGATCTTTGGCGGGGAAGTAGAAGTAATACTTGCCGTCTTTCTCAGTGCAGTCCGGCGCCCACATCTGGCGGGCCGCCCAGGGTACGTCTTTCACCGACAGCGCCAGGCCGTGGTCGGTCACTTGCCCAAAGGGCTTGTCCATGGAGAACACATGATAGTCCTCCATGCAGAAGTGTGAGCCGTCATCATTGAATGGCACCCCGCCCTCCACATCGTGAGACGGGTAGATGTAGATTTTTCCCTCGAACACATGGGCCGACGGGTCAGCGGTGTACATGTGCGTCACCAGTGGCGCCGAGGAGAACTTCTGCTGAGATTTGGGGTTGGTGTCGGTCACGTGATATCTCTCTTTTTGGTCAATCATCTATTGAGTCAAACGTCGAACGGAACGGCGCCGGGCTGAGTTACCAGTGCCACAGCGTTCCGTCTTCCAGTCGGTTAACGGGGAGGCTGGCCCGCTTGTAGGGGTACTTCGCCGCCTCGACTTCGTCGATGTCCACGCCGTGGCCAGGAGTCTCTCCCGGCGTGAAAAAGCCGTCTTCGAATTGGTAGGCGCGGGTGAACACAGACTCCATCAGCTCGCTGTGGGGCATGTGCTCCTGCACGCCGAAATTGGGCACCCAGTAATCGAAGTGCAGGGCCGCGCCCATGCACACCGGAGACAGATCGGTCGCTCCGTGGCTGCCGGTACGCACACCCCAGAGGCTGGCAAAGTCGGCAATACGGCGCATCTGGGTAATCCCGCCGGCGTGAACCACGCTGGTGCGGATGTAGTCGATCAGTTGGTTNTGGATCAGCTCGCGGCAATCGTGAATGCTGTTGAAGATTTCGCCCACCGCCAGGGGGGTGGTGGTGTGCTGGCGGATCAGCTTGAACACGTCCTGGTTCTCTGCCGGTACCGCGTCCTCCAGCCAGAACAGGTGGTAGGGCTCCAGCTCTTTACCCANGCGCGCGGCTTCGATCGGCGTCAGACGGTGGTGCACGTCGTGCANCAGGTGCAGGTCCGGGCCAAATTCGCGGCGGATTTCCTCAAACACCCGGGGAATGAAGTTCAGGTACTTGTGCGTGGACCAGCTCTCTTCCGAGGGCAGATCGGCATCGGCGGGCTCGTAGGCCTTTCCGCCCTTGGGCACGCCGTAAATCTTGTCGATGCCGGGAATGCCGCACTGCACGCGAATCGCCTGATAGCCCTGTTTGCGGGCTTTTTCAACGGCGGCCAATGTCGCTTCAATGTCCTCGCCATTGGCGTGGGTGTAAGTCATGATGCGGTCGCGGCTGCGGCCACCCAGGAGCTGGTACAGGGGCATATTGGCCGCTTTGGCTTTGATGTCCCACAGGGCGACGTCCACACCCGCCAGCGCCGTCATGCCCACGGGACCGCGACGCCAGTAGGGGCCGCGATAGACAAACTGCCAGATGTCTTCAATGCGTTGGGCATCGCGGCCGATCAGGGCGGGCAGCACGTAGTCTTCCAGGTAAGAGACCACGGATTTCTCCCGGCCGTTCAGGGTCGCATCTCCAATGCCGTAGAGGCCGTCTTCGGTCGTGATTTTCACCGTCACGAAGTTGCGGCCCGGGCACGTCAGTATGACTTTGGCGTCGGTAATCTTCATAGTGTCATGCTCATTCGTTGTCGTCCTTTGCGCGCTCAGCGGCGTTCGCTCTGCGGTGGCCCCAGGTAGCTGGGTTTCAGACCACCGGTGTCAATCATCAACTTCTGTAGCGTGACCGCCGGGTCGACCCGATAGATCCGGAGGGTGTGCAGCCCCGGCTCGCGGATTGTGTGGGTGCTCACCGAGCGACGCACACCGTCACTGACGGCGGTTTCCCAGGCTTCGCTGCTCAGGTCTTCCAGGATGTCCACGACCTGGGGCTCGGCGTCATCAAAGGCGATGGCATAGCGCAGGCCGCGCCCCGGCACCAGGTTCAGGCTGGGGGCAAACAGCCCGTGTACGTCAAATTCACCGGTGCTGAAGAAGTAAATGTCGTACTCAACATAAGGGCTTTCGGCCGGATCTTCAAACTCTGTGTCCGAAATCGGGAAGGTACTGATCGACGATTGGGTGCGCCCGTGCTGCGGAATCACCTCCCAGCGGTGCCCACTCCGGTCCTGTTTACGATGGAAGTTCCCGGCTTCAATGCTGACGTAGCCATTGGTTTCGACGAAGCCTTTCACCTGTCTGGCCACGCGGGGGGCGGGTTTGAAGGTTTCCACCTGCACGCGGGCGCCGCCCCAGCCGGTGCCCTTCACAAATACGTGACCCTGGTGGGAGCCGGCCGGTGCCTGATCCCAGTCGATACTGACCTCCAGGGTGACCAGCTCGTTCACGGTGCCTTCGCGCTGGCTGACCTGAATCCACTCATCACTGGGTTCGGCGCTGAAGTCGAACGGTGCGGTGCCTTTGTTGAACACCTCAATCCGGTAGCTTTTCGTGCCATAGGGGCTGAAGGTGGGCAGGGTGTAGGCGCCGGGTACCGGCCAGGCCTTCTCCATGCCTTCCACGGCCACGCCCATGTCGGGTTTGCTGTGGGGCTGGTAGTCGTAGATCAGCGGCGCGGTGTTCTCCGGCGGGTTGTTCCAGTGGGTGTAGCCAATGCGCGGCTGGGACATCATATGATTCCACTTACCGTCACTGATCTCGGTGTGGTAATGATCCTCCAGCTCGGCATCGTGGCGGAAGCGCTCCCGGGCCCGTTCCCCGTAGTCATTGGCGTTGGCCCGACCCTGCTCGGCAAACAACTGGTTGCGGGCCTGGTCGATATACATGCGGGTGACGTTGGCGCTGGCGCGTACCAGGTGGCGCACCAACTGATCAAAGGCATCGCGCCGAGCCTCTGGCAACTGCGCATAAATGGCGTTGGCCTGCTCGGTGAGTGTGGCCAACTCCTGCTCGATACGTTCGGCTTCACGATAGTTCAACAGGCTGTAGGTATCGGCACTCTGTTGCTCCGGTTTGCGGCGGCCATTGTGCCGGGTGTAGCCAGTCACCAGCTCGGCAATGGGCTCGGCGAACTCGGCGCCGAATTCCCGCTCGGCCCACAGGCGTCCGAATTCCGGCAGGCGCTCGCGGTTCCAGTACTCCGGGTCCCAGGCCATGCGCAGGAAAAATTCGGTGGGGTATTCCATGGGCTTGATGTCGCCCACGTTGACGATCCAGATGCGGTCGGCTTCGTACTCCCAGGCCAGATTCATCTGTTCCCAGACTTTGGCGATCGGGGTCACGTTGATCCAGCGATAGGAGCGGGGCCCGCCCACATAATCGAAGTGGTAGTACACACCGGCGCCGCCACTGCGGTCGCGTTCTTCCGGGGTCGGCAGACGGCGGATGTTGCCCCAGTTATCGTCCGCCCACAGCAGGGTGACGTCGTCGGGTACCCGCATGCCTTTTTCGTAGAAGTACTGAACCTCTTTATAGAGTGTCCAGACCTGGGGAACGTCTTCAATGGGGCGATCGTCAAACACGTTTTTCAGAATCTCGCGCTGGTCGTCGACAATACGCTCCAGCAGTTCGATATTCTGGCCTTCACTCATGGGGGTGTCGGCCTGGCCGCGCATGCCCAGGGTGTAGACGCTTTCGTAGGGTTTGTTGCGCTCGGCGCCATCCACCCAGAACTCGTACAGGTTGTCCGGGTTGGTGGAGTATTCCCAGGCGCCTTCGCCGTAGCGGTTCCACTCTTTGTCGGCGCGCATCATCGGCTCGTGATGGGAGGTGCTCATCACAATGCCGTACTCGTCCGCCAGAATCATGTTCTGCTCATCGTCGTCGGCAAAGGCGTTGTTCCACATGGCGGGCCAGAGGAAGTTGCCTTTCAGGCGCAGAATCAGCTCGAACACGTGTTCGTAGAAGTCGTGGTTGTAGTCGCCGTAGTTTTCCTGCACCCAGCTGGTCAGGGCGGGGGCCTCATCATTGATGAAGATGCCCCGGTACTTCACCTTGGGCTGGTCCTGCAGGTTCAGATGACCATCGATGTAAAGGTGGTCGTGTTGCTGTGCGGGTACATCGGCGAACCAGTACCAGGGAGACACCCCGATTTCCTCGGACACATCGTAGGTACCGTAGATGGCGCCGCGCTTGTTGGCTCCGGCAATCACCAGCGCCTTGTCCAGGCCGGGCAGGGGGTTTTCCACCACTTCCATATGGTAGGCATCCCACTCGCCCTCAATANGGGNGACATCCAGCTTACCGGCCTCAACCAGCTGTTGAATCAGGGAACTGCCGCTGAGGGTGCCGATGATCACCCCATGGCTGCCGAGCCCTTCGGTGCTGCGCACAATCTGGGGCTGCTTTCCCGTCACCCGCTGGATGTCGGCTTGAAGATCGCGCACCGCGCGGCGAACGCCGGGATCATCATTGGGATCGACGTAGAGATTGGCGATGTGTTCCTTGCCGACCAGGCTCAGGGCGCCGGCCGACGGGCTGTGGCTGACGTAGTCCGGGCCTTCCAGTGCGAGAGTCGGTGCAGCGGTCCCGGCCAGTAAACCTGAGACAAGTGCGCCTGTCAGTAGGCGGGAAAACGGCATAGTAGGAAACACCCGTTGGTCAATGCGGATGAACCGCATATTATCTTCTAGTCAAACAAACAATAAGATTAAAGGACTGAGCAATGGATTACAAGGGGGAGGAAAAAATCTTCAAGGGTGAAAACTCGGGGAAAGCTTTTGGGGCTGGAAGTGGCAGATGCCTGGCACTCCGGAACGTCGGATCGATTCACCCTACATAACGCTTGGTGCCGTATTTGACATAGGGAGGATCGGTCCGACGTCTCGGAGGCCTCGGACCGTCACCCACCGATGCCCGGGATTCGGGGTTATCAAAACTCGAACGAAAACCCTTTATCGGTCAGGCGCTCATAGGCCGCCGAATCGAACCGGTACAGGTTTGCCGCCCGGTGCGGTACGCCTTTCTGCTTTTCGTTGCAGGGTGCCAGCAGGTTCATCTTCATCATCTTGCGGCGGAAGTTGGGCTTGTCCAGCTTGACGTCCAGGATGGCCTCGTACAGCTCCTGCAGTTGCAGCAGGGTGAACTTCTCCGGNAGCAGGTTGAAGCCGATGGGCTCGTGGCAGACTTTGTGGCGCAGGAAGTTCAGGCCGTGATCGACGATCTCGGAGTGGTCGTAAATCAACTCGGGCAGGTCCTTGGCGTCGAACCACATGGCGTCGGACGTATTCCGGCCNGCCACCAGNGTGTAGTTNTCGGCGCTTACCAGGGCGTAGTAGGCAATGGTGACCACCCGCTCGTTGGGGAAGCGGTCCACCCGACCGAAGGTTTTCAACTGTTCCAGGTAGAGGTCGCGCACCCCGGTCAGCTCTTCCAGCAGGCGGGCGGCGGCGTCGCGCAGATTCTCATTCTGTTTGATAAACCCACCGGGAAGTGCCCACTTGCCTTTGCCNGGGCCCACATTGTGCTTGACCAGCATGATTTTGAGCTGGCCGTGATCCAGGCCGAAAATCAGGTTGTCGATGGAAAGCCCCGGNAGAACGTTGTCCGGCTCGTTCAGGGGTTCGACTCGGCTGTGTGGTCGCGTAGTAGATGGATTGTTGNTGGCCACAGTACACATCCCGATTGGTGGTTAGTAAATAGTAGTGATTTTGCGCAAATCTTCCTGAAACCTTCTAGGAACGGTCCGCTATCCGCTCAGAACCGGAGGGGGTAGCGGGTGCCGCGATTATAGCGATGCAAGGCATAAAGGTCGAGTGTTGGTCCGTATTGTATGACAAAACGGNGTATCAGGCAGTATTCAAGGCTGANAGACAGGTCTCATAAAGGGAGGTTACAGATGCCACATTTTCGTCTAATTTACTATTTGACTATTAGTTGAACATGGTGCACTATCGATATAGTGGTCTGAATGACTATTACAGAATAATCAGGTAAGTGTTTGCAGGCAGTTGAGTTCCTCTGGGCGCGCTGCCGGTCGATACTGTGTTACATAATAACAACGGGGTAAAGCGCTATGGTTTATCGCGACAACGTTAAGAAAGGCATCACCTTCAAAAAGTCGATGCTTGCCATGTGTGTTATGGCAATGGGTTCACCCTCTTTGGCGCAAAACGCGTCTGAAGAGTCTCCTCTCCTAGAAGAAATCGTCGTCAGCGGCGTNCGCCAGAACCTGGAAAACGCCCAGGACATCAAACGNAACGCAGACACTTTTGTCGATGCCATTTCNGCAGAAGACATCGGCTCACTGCCTGACCGCAGCGTGCTCGAAGCCATGCAGCGTATGCCCGGCGTATCGATTGAGCGCTTCCAGGCCCCGGATGACCCGGATCACTTCGGTGTTGAAGGCAGTGGCGCGGTAATTCGCGGTATGAGTGCCACCCGAAGCGAGTTCAACGGTCGCGACTCCTTTACCGCCAACTCCGGTCGTGGCCTGAACTTCCAGGACGTGCCGCCGGAACTGATGGCCGGTGTTGACCTGTACAAAAACCAGTCTGCCGACATGATTGAAGGTGGTATTGGTGGTACGGTNAGNCTGAAAACNCGTAAACCCTTCGATCAGGATGGCCAGATGATCGCCTTTACCGGCGATGTCTCCTATGGCGATATGGCCGAAGAGGCCTCCCCCACGGTATCCGCGCTGTACAGCAACCGCTGGNTGACGGANGACCTGGGTGAGTTCGGNNTNCTGGTNAACGCNTCCTANTCCGAGCTGATCGGTACCTCCCACGGTATCCAGAGTGATGCCTTCGTGAAGTACCAGGCAGCCACCCTGGGAGCGCCCGAGAGCGTTGCNATGGANGATGGCCAAGTGTGGATGACCAACGGTTCGAACTTCTTCACCAAAGAAGATGACCGGGTCCGTCAGGGCTTTGCCGCTGCCGTTCAGTGGGCCAGCCCCGATGAAACCCTGGAAGCGACCGCCGAGTTCCTGCGCTCCGACGCCCGTCTGAGCTGGAAAGAGAATGCCGTTAANTACCAGGGTGGCTACGGTGAAGAGAATGACGATGGCACCGTGAGNGANAGCCGNCGTGCCCGTCCGTACCCTGGCACCGAGTTTGCGTTCGACAGCGACAGNATCTTTGANTCCGGCTATATCACCGACGGTGGNGGCTGGCGNGGCGGTGAAGGCCGTGTNCCCCGCGGNTGGGAAGGTGANGGCGATGCGCCGGAAGGCTATGCCACCACCAACGATTACTTCGGTCAGAAGTTCCAGGCCGATACCCGCTACAAAGACACCCGCACCATCGTGGACGATCTGAGCTTCAACGTGAAGTGGACTCCGAGCGACGCGTGGGAATTCGAGGGTGATTTACAGTTTGTCGATGCCACCACCGAAGATGACGACCTGCAGGTTGCTAGCGGCCTGTACGCGCTGCAGAACTTCAGCCTGCTGGGTGATACGCCTCGCCTGGCCATTGTTGAACCCTGGGATGGTCGTCGCGACGCCAATCCTGAGTGGTACGACACCGATTTCCCGGGTTTCTCCAACGACCCGGCAGGCGACAGCAACTACTTCCAGGATCTGGATTCCTACTGGCTGCGTTCGGCCATGGACCACTACGAGCGCTCCGAGGGTGAATCCCGGGCTGCCCGGTTCGACATGACCCACTACCTCGACAATGGCGATTTCTTCCGCTCTGTCAAGGCCGGTGTGCGCTATGCCGAGCGTAACCAGATCGTTCGTAGCACCTCCTATAACTGGGGTCACATCGGTGCCGAGTGGGCGCCGAACGGTGGCGAAGGTGCGCTGTGGTTGTCCGAGCTCGACCCGGAAATCCGCGACGATTTTGAATATGTCGACTGGTCCGACTTCCACCGCGGTGACGTAGTGGCTATCCCCGGTGACGGCTTCATCTTCCCCTCCGAACAGTTGTTGAAAGACGTCATCGCCGGTCGTACTCTGCCCCAGAACAACCCGGGCGCCGAGGGTGTCTGGGAGCCGTATGCCACTCGTGATGAGGTGATTCCGGGCACTTATTTTGCTCCGGCAGAAGTTTATGACACCACCGAAACCAACAANGCGGCTTATGTTCGTCTGGACTTCGGTTCCGATGCGTCTGNTNTNCGCTACAGCGGTAACATCGGNNTGCGCTATGTTGAGCTGACCCGCGATGCGGCCGGTTCGGTGCANTTCCCTGACCTGATNGGNCAGCCGTATCCGGATGGTGCGCCAACCGATCTGNCCGACCGCGGCGCCATCCGCAAGTGGGCGGAAGATCAGGTGGGACCGTTCGATCCGGCGCTGTTTGAGTCGGAACAGGACTGGCTGGATGAAGTCAACACTCTGTTGTCCTACTCCCGCGATGCCAACAACTGGTTGAGCGATACCGAGAAAGCCTTCGGTAACGACTACGACGAAAACGAGCTGGGTGAAACCGCTGAATGGGATGGTGTACTGCCAAGCTTCAACTTGAAGGTTGAGCTGACCGACGATCTGATCAGCCGTTTTGCCGTGTCCAAGGCTATTGCGCTGCCGGATATGTCGGAAGTGCGTAACCAGGCTGTGTTGGGTGCTCGTGGCTTGAACACCACCCGTGTGCCGATCGATGAAGACGCCCCGGTTGAACCCGGACCCGAAGACAGCGGTACCGACATCCTGTCAGTCGGCGATGTCGTCTGGACCGGTAACGGTGGTAACCCGGCGCTGCAGCCCATGGAGTCCATTCAGTGGGATGCCTCTCTGGAGTGGTACTTCGCACCGGTCGGTTCGTTGACTGCCAGTATCTTCTATAAAGATCTCAAGAACTTCTTTATCGAAGGTGCGCTGCCGAGAACCTTCACCAACCCGAGCACCGGAACGACTCAGACGGTTGAGTTCACCACCACCCGCAACGGTGAGGAAGGTAAGCTGCAGGGTATCGAGCTGGCTTACCAGCAGTTCTACGACATGCTGCCAGAACCGTTTGATGGCTTTGGTATCCAGGCGAACTATACCTACATCGACTCCGAAGGTATTCCGAACTTCTCTGGCAGCGGTATCGCCACCGAAGCGGACCCGGAAGATAACCCGACGCCGCAGCCTGGTCTGGAAGCATTCGATCCGGCGGCCTTGTCTGGTCTTCCCCTGCGTGGCCAGTCTGAGCACACCGCCAACCTCGTAGCGATGTATGAGAAGGGCGATTGGTCGGCGCGCCTGGCTTACAACTGGCGCTCCAAGTATCTGGTGACCACTCGTGACGTGATCAGTGGCCAGCCGATCTGGAACAACGACGCGGGCTTCCTGGATGGCTCGGTGACTTACCAGCTGACCGATGAAATCTCCATCGGCCTGCAGGGTACCAACCTGGCCAACACCCAGACGGAAACCCTGATGACACTGGATGGTGAAGGTCGCGAGACCGGCCGCTCCTGGTTCGTCAATGACCGTCGTGTGGCTCTGACCGTGAAAGCCGTGTTCTAAACACACGGCTGGACCCGGGCCAAGAAAGGCGCAACCTTAATCGGTTGCGCCTTTTTTTATGGTTTGCTCAGGCTCTGCTGAGTCGGGATAATGCCGGTATTGAATAATAATCGCAGTGAGGCAATCAGCATGACGGTAGGACCCCAGCGTATTGTCATCGTGGGCGGCGGCACGGCGGGCTGGATGAGCGCTGCGGCATTGGCACGGTTGCTACCCTCCCGTGTAAGCCTGCAACTGATTGAGTCCGAGCAGATCGGCACCGTCGGTGTCGGTGAGGCTACGATTCCACACATCCGCTATTTCAACGCGTTGTTGGGCATTGATGAGCGCGAGTTCATTCACGCGACTCAGGCGACCTACAAGCTGGCCATTGAATTTGTTGGCTGGGGACGCGAGACCAGCCGTTATCTGCATCCCTTCAGTGCGTTTGGTGGTGATATCGACGGCATCGACTTCCATCATTACTGGTTGCGCACCCGGGATGAGTGGCCCGAGCTTAACCTGGATGCATTTTCTCTGGCGGCACAGGCCGCCCGGCTCGGCCGCTTTGCGCCGCCGCCCGAGCACTCTGAATTCGGCTATGGTTATGCGTTCCACCTGGATGCTTCCCGCTACGCAGGGTATCTGCGTGCGTATGCGGAGCAGCGTGGTGTTACCCGCACCGAAGGTCGGATACAGTCGGTTATTCCGCGCGAGTCTGATGGTGGTGTTGCGGCGCTCACTCTGGAGTCCGGAGAGCGCATCGAGGGTGATCTGTTTATTGACTGCTCCGGCTTTCGTTCGCTGTTACTGGGGCAGACACTGGGTGTGCCATTCAACAGCTGGAAGCACTGGCTCCCCTGTGACCGGGCCGTGGCGATCGCCAGTGGTGCGCTTTCAGAGCCGCCATCGTTCACGCGCTCGACGGCTACCACCACCGGGTGGCAATGGCGTATCCCTTTGCAGGAGCGNACCGGTAATGGCCAGGTATACGACAGTCGGTCCATCAGTGACGATGAGGCTTGCGCCCAATTGATTGGCTCGCTCAATGGCGCACCTCAGAGCGACCCCAACCTGATTCGCTTTGAGGCGGGGGCGAGGGCGCGCAGTTGGGATAAAAACGTCATTGCCATTGGGCTATCCAGCGGCTTTCTGGAACCGTTGGAGTCCACCAGTATCTACCTGATTCAAATGGCCATTTTCAAACTGGTGGAATTCTTCCCCAATAGCGAAAGTGGCGCGGTGGGGCGCGAGGCGTTCAACCGCTGGATGAGTCTGGAGTATGAGCGGGTTCGGGACTTCATCATTCTGCACTATCACCTCAATCAACGCGAAGACTCGGAATTCTGGCAGGACTGTGCCCACATGTCGGTACCCGAGGGCCTGCAGCGAAAAATTGCCCTTTTCAAGGAATCTGCGGCGATCGAGTTTTACGATCAGGGGTTGTTTGCGCCTCCCAGTTGGCTCGCCGTTTATCTGGGGCAGGGGCTGAATCCCGAGGCAATTGACCCTCGNGTCGCCCAGCAACCGNTTGCCTCGCTCAAGGGGCCGCTGGAGCAGTTGGCGAANCANCTNAATCGCACTGCCCAGGCCCTGCCTCTGCATCGGGAGGTGTTGGCCCGTGGAGGTGTTGCACCCAGTGCGGCGGCTCCCATGAGTCTATACGGAGGCCGCTATGGATAANGCCAACCTGGAGCACCTTGTGGTCGTGGGTAACGGACTGGTCGCCGCCGGGACNGTGGTGACACTGGCNCGGTTTCTNTCCCGCTATGGCGNNCGNGTGACCTGGATTCGCACGGGCGAAGACGATGTTTCACCCGTGGAAGTCGCTCAGCCGCCTTTTCTGGAGTGGCTGGCGATGGTCGGGTTNCCGGANCGGGACCTGATGGTTCGCGCCCAGGGACTGTTTTCTCTCGGNGTCNTGGGNCAGGGGACCAAGGGCGAATTCTTCATGCCCTATGGCCGCCATGGAATCCCGGCCGCGCCGGCCAGTTTCGAGCATGAGTTTTTCCGGGCCTACGCCCCGGACAAGCAGGCCCGTTTTAATGAGCATTTCCTGGCTACCCAGGCGGCGCGACGGGGGCGGTTTGATTTCCCGGTCAATGATCCTCGCTCGGTCAAATCCACNCTGCGCTACGGGATGANCCTCGACAAANGCGNAATGNGANCGCTGTTGGCCGAGTATGCGGANTCTCTGGGCGTGTCTGCGGTACGCTGCACCCGGTTGAGCGTCGAAGCGGATCCGCAGTTCGGCATTCAGCGTTTACGCCTGGATGATGACGAGTCGGTGCAGGGNGATTTTTACCTGGACGCGACGGGCGACGAGGCGTTACTGATTGGGCAGGGTTTGGGCGTGCCATTTGAGGAGGCGTCCGCTCTGTGGNCGCACCACTGGGTGGGCCGGGGTGGAACAACCTTGGACTGGATGCCCTACAGTACATTGACTCAACAGGTTTGGGGCTGGCAGCGCGCGGNAGATACTCAGCAAAGCGGGGTCGTGGAGCGATGGGTATCGCCGGGTGAGNCTGCCGAGCAAGCCACAGCAAAAATGCAATCCCAAGACTGCGATTGGGTGAAATATCCGCTGCANTGGGGGCANCGCGNAACGCCCTGGCGGCATAACTGCCTGGCCCTGGGCCGGGCGGCGGGACAGCCCGGGGAACTGCTCTGTTCGGAGTGGCATCGTGCCTGTCAGTCACTCCTGCTATGGCTTGAGCTNTTGCCGGNTGCGGCCGGTCGGCCCGCGCTTCGNAGCGANTTCAATCGACGGGACCGGGCGCTGTTTGAAAGCTGGCGGGANCTGCACGANTTNCTGNTNCTCGCTGANGACCCCCGNTCAGAGGCGGTGNCNGAATCGCTGCGCTGGCGCCTTCAGGTGTTTGAATCCTTTGGCCGGCTCTGGCNCCGGGATCAGGAGCCCCTGCCGGATGAAACCCANTTGGCATTGCTGATCGGGCTGGGCTGGCGTTCCGCCTCGGCGGACAATCTGCTNGCGGAGGCGTCGNCGGANGACNTGCGGCGCAANCATCAACGTATCTATGACACACTGGTATCGGCGGCCGAACGCATGCCGACCCTGAAACAGGTGATTCANCACCACTGCCCGGCAGTNGTGTGATTGACAGAGGTAATGACGATGGACAACCGTGTTCGTAAAGTGATGATCGTCGGTGGTGGCACCGCCGGCTGGATGGCCGCAGCGGCAATGGCCAAGGTTCTGAAGAACCAGTACTGCGACATCCAATTGGTGGAGTCGGACTCGATCGGCACGGTCGGCGTAGGGGAGGCTACCATCCCCCAGATTCAGCTGTTCAACCAGATGCTCGGCCTGGATGAGAATGAATTCATCCGACGCACCCAGGGAACCTTCAAGTTGGGGATTCAGTTCGTCAACTGGGGGCACATTGGCGAGCGTTATCTTCATGCGTTTGGTGAAGTCGGCAAGGATATGGAGGGAGTGCAGTTTTACCACTACTGGCTAAAACTGTTCCAGGCCGGCGAAGCCCCCAATATCGACGCCTACACGCTGAACTGTCAGGCGGTCGAACAGGGGCGGTTCATGCGTCCGGTGGATGCGGGGAATTCGCCCTTATCCCGTATTGCCTATGCATTTCACTTTGATGCGGCCCGCTACGCCATGTTCCTGCGAGACTATGCCATGGAGCGCGGAGTGCGTCGTCGGGAAGGCAAAATCGAGCGGGTATCGCTCCGTCCGGGTGACGGGTTTATCGAATCAATTACCCTGGATGACGGTGAAACCCTGGAAGCCGATCTGTTTATCGATTGCTCCGGCTTCAGGGGGCTGCTGATCGAGCAGGCACTGAAAACAGGCTACGAGGAGTGGTCGCGCTGGCTGCCCTGCGATCGCGCGGTGGCCGTCCCCTGCGCTAAAGTGGCGGAGCCGGTGCCCTATACTCGCTCCACCGCTCATTCGGCGGGCTGGCAGTGGCGAATTCCCCTGCAGCATCGCACCGGCAACGGCCATGTTTATTGCAGTCAATTTATCAGTGACGATGAAGCGGCGGATACCCTGTTGAAGAACCTGGATGGTGAGCCGCTGGCGGATCCGAAGTTCATTCGCTTCACCACCGGAAAACGCTTGAAATTCTGGAATAAAAACTGTGTGGCACTGGGGCTGGCCAGTGGTTTTATGGAGCCGTTGGAGTCCACCAGCATTCATCTGGTGCAGTCCGGGATCGCCAAATTGATGAGCCTGTTTCCAAACCGGAATTTTGATCAGGAAGATATCGACGAATACAACCGCCAGGTGGATTTCGAATATACCCGCATCCGGGACTTCCTGATCGCCCACTATCACGTAACCCAGCGCGACGACTCCGAGTTCTGGAATTACTGTCGGACCATGGATGTACCCGATACCCTGAAACAGAAAATGAATCACTATCGGAAAAACGGTCGCATCTTCCGCACCAATGAAGAACTGTTCAACGAGACCAGTTGGCTGGAGGTGATGCACGGTCAGGGCCTGAAGGCGGAAGGCTACCACCCGATTGTAGATACTCTGTCGAAAGATGAAATTGCCCGACGCCTGGAGAGTATTCGCAATGTGATCAACAAATCCGTGGAGTATATGCCGAAGCACTCAGAATTCATCGCCAAACACTGCGCAGCGCCCGCCAACACCGAGTAGGTCGGATTCGCCCCGCAGGGGCGTAATCCGACAAACTCTACCAAGCGGCCCGTTCCCCGTAGGTCGGATTAGGCCATCGGCCGTAATCCGACAACTTTTAATCTCACCAAGAACAGCAAAAGGCCAGCATGAAATCTCTCGCTCCCCTTTCCATATTATTTGTCACTCTATTGGCCCCGGCGGCCCACGCCCAATTCGTCGATCACTTCGAGGGCAATGAAATACACCCCGACTGGCAGTACTTCACCGGCGACGGTGACGCGCGCCTGAACTTTGTCCCGCTCGACGGCCATGCACGCATGGAAGTCGATGCCACCGATGATCAGCACAACGTCTGGTGGTCCATCATCAAACGCAATGTCGCACCGCATCTGGATATGGAGAAACTCGCCAGCCCCGACTACGAGCTGCGCATTGAGGCGCGTATCCGCGTCAGTGATGCGCCGCGGCGGGTAAACTTCATGATCAATACCCAACGCACCACGGATTTTCATCAACACCTGCGGGAATACGACATTCCCAATACCACCGAGTGGCACACCATCAGTATGACCACTGAAGGGTTGGATGCCGTGCCGGGCGACGACCTGAATGTCCAGCTCAGCGCCACTGACTGGGGCCTCGGCCAGTACCATGTGGACGTGGACTACTACCGTGCAGACGTAGTGCGGGCGGCCGATGCCGAGGCGGATGTGGGAGAACCGCTGGTGTACCATCCGCCCATCCCGGCACTGGATACCTTCACCCAGCATCGCCCCGCTGATCACGACGTTGTCCTGAACCGGGATTACCCGATGGTCAACTTTGATGGTTGGCATACAGAGGAGAAAGGAACGAAGGTCCCCGTGTTGACGGTCAGCGCCGACCAGTGGGTGTTGCTGCGCTGGGATCTGTCGGCATTAAATAACGCTGAAGCCGACGGGGCGGGCGTATTGGAGCTTACCACCCAGTCGGTGCAGAAGGGAGGGAACTACGTCGCCGCCTATGAGGAAGACCTGGGCGTCGAGTTCGATAAAATCCGGGTGTTCGAAGTCATGGGCGGCCCGGAGCAATGGGATCAGAAAGAACTCACCTTTCAGGGGTTCGCGCGCGAAGAACCGTTGGAGACCCTGGTCAACGGCCAGATGGTGTTTGACGTAGAGCCGGCCGCGGAGCGCGGAGGAAAAACCCACATAACCCTGTCACGACCAGTCATGCAGCGTCTGCTGGATGGCACCACCAAGGGGCTGCTGATCCGTCCGCTCGGCGCTTTGGAGGCCACCTTCTACGACAGTCAGGCGGACGACCCGAAACGGGCCCCCACCTTGTACTTCAACCTGCAGTAAGTACTGTCGGCGCATTGTCGGATTACGCCCCTGCGGGGCTAATCCGACCTACTCGTAGAATGAAAACCACCCAGCAGCCCAGTAGGTCGGATTAGGCCAGCGGCCGTAATCCGACAGTCACACAGCACGCGGAGAACTAGAGGACCTTGGTCCTCGAGTGGGCATAAAAAAACCGAGCCATTTGGCTCGGTTCTTTAATGTGGTGCCCAGGAGAGGACTTGAACCTCCACGACCGTAAGGTCACTAGCACCTGAAGCTAGCGTGTCTACCAATTTCACCACCTGGGCAGGTGATTCGCTCGGCGTGTCATCAGCCGAGGACGCGCACTATAATGTCGAATATGGGCCTTGTCAACGGTTCGGATGTCAGGAAATTAAATTTTTTTGGACTAAACTGAACTCATCCATGGGTTTATGGGCCTAACTGGCCTATAATGTCGGCAAACAGTCAACCAATTGCCCCCAAAAGGGCTCTTTCTGCGCCTACCTCGGCCTTGAAACCTCTCAGGCTTCCGTCCATATCATCCGTAGGCGACTTACTATTGGCCCTCACAAGGGGCATTCATTTTCCGTTACAGGATATCCGTTTTGAGCAAAGAGAAACACCCGAAGCACGACCCCTACGCTGAGCGAGAAGCACAGAAATACGATAACCCCGTGCCCAGCCGCGAATTTATTCTGCAATTGTTGGAAGACGCCCCGGGCCCGGTGACGCACCCGGAAGTCTGCGAGATGCTCGACCTTCGCGACGAGGACCAGGTTGAGGCCGTACGCCGGCGCCTGATCGCCATGGCCCGCGACGGGCAGCTGGTCAGCAACCGCCGCGGCGCCTTCGCCCGGCTGGACAAAATTGATGTAATCCGTGGCCGCGTCCAGGGTCATAAAGATGGCTACGGCTTTGTGATTCCCGCCAAGGGCGGCAATGACCTCTATTTACACAACCGTCAGATGCGCCGGGTGTTCGATGGCGACGAAGTACTGGTCCGTGTCACTGGCTCCTACCGGGGCAAGGATGAGGCTGCGATTGTTGAAGTCCTCTCGCGCAACACGGAACAGCTGGCCGGTCGCCTCTTTCGCGAGGACGGGGTGCAGTTCGTTTCGCCGGAAAATCAGCGAATTACCCACGACATTCTGATTCCGCCCGGCGCCGAAGGTGATGCCAAGTCCGGTCAGATCGTGGTGGTGGCCATTACCCAGCAGCCGGACAAGAAACGCCCGGCGACCGGTATGGTCATTCAGGTGCTGGGTGACCATATGGCACCCGGGATGGAGATCGAGCTGGCCATCCAGTCTCACGGCATTCCCAGCGAGTGGCCCGCCGAGGCGCTGAGCGAAGCCGAAGCGCTGTCCGACACCGTGCAGGAAAAAGACAAGCAACACCGGGTCGATATTCGCCACCTGCCGTTTGTCACCATTGATGGCGCCGACGCCCGGGACTTTGACGACGCGGTGCTGTGTGAGAAGCGCAAAGGCGGCGGCTGGCGTCTGTCCGTCGCGATTGCCGATGTGTCCCATTACGTTCCTTGCAACAGCGCGCTGGATGTCGAGGGGCGCAAACGTGGCAACTCGGTGTATTTCCCGGACTATGTGGTGCCCATGCTGCCAGAGGCCATCTCCAACGGCCTGTGCTCCCTGAACCCGAAGGTCGACCGCCTGTGCATGGTGTGCGAGATGAATCTCGACGCCGAGGGCAAGATCACCAGCTACAAGTTCTTCGAAGGCGTCATGCACTCCCATGCGCGGCTGACCTACGACCAGGTGTGGGACATTCTTCAGGCCGATGGCGATGATGAGCATCCGCTGCGCCAGGAGTTCAAGGAAGTGCTGCCGCAACTGCACAGCCTGCATAAGCTCTACAAGGTCCTGCGCAAGGCTCGGGATGAGCGCGGTGCCATCGACTTTGAAACCGTTGAAACCCAGATCGTCTTCAACGAAGACCGCAAAATCGACCGGATTGTCCCGGTTCAGCGCAACGATGCGCACAAGCTGATCGAAGAGTGCATGCTGTGCGCCAACGTGTGCACCGCGCGCTTTCTGGAGAAGCACCAGATCACCTGTCTGTACCGGGTGCACCAGGGGCCGACCGAAGAGAAGCTCGCCAANTTGCGCGANTTNCTGGGCGAGCTGGGTCTTGGCCTCGGNGGCGGCGCNGACCCGAGTTCGGCCGATTTCCAGGCNCTGATGCAACAGATTCAGGGCCGCTCGGACAGCCATCTCATTCAGATGGTCATGCTGCGCACCCTGCGCCAGGCGGTCTATCAGGTGGACAACGAAGGTCACTTCGGTCTCGGCTTCGATGCCTACACCCACTTTACCTCNCCGATCCGTCGCTACCCGGACCTGCTGGTTCACCGGGCCATCCGGTCTGTCATCCGCAGCGACCGNCANACCGCCAATGTCGCGCGGGTCGAAGGTGCCAAGCCGCTGTCCCGCAAAGAGATCTACCCCTATGAAACCGGGGATGTGGTTGCTCTGGGCGAGCACTGCTCCATGACCGAGCGGCGCGCGGACGAAGCCACCCGGGATGTGGCCAGCTGGCTCAAGTGCGAATTCCTGCANGATCATGTCGGCGAGGTGTTCGACGGCGTGGTGGCCTCGGTGGTCGGTTTTGGCNTGTTTGTCGAGTTGAAGGATCTGTACGTCGAAGGGNTGGTCCATATCACGGCACTGCCGCACGANTACTACCGGTTCGAGCCCGCCCAGCACCGACTGGTGGGCGATCGCACCCGCAAGGTGTTCAGCCTGGGNGATGAGCTCCGGGTGCGAGTGGTGCAGGTCGATCTGGANAGTCGCAAAATTGATTTTGAAATGGAGTCGGTCACCGCGACCCGTCGNGGCAAGGGCAAAACCAATGCCCGTCCTCCCGCCGCTGANGGGCGGGATGCCGNCCCCAAAAAGTCGGGCAAGGGCAAAGGCCGTGGCCGCTCGCGGGGTGGCAACGACGAGCGTGGCCCGTCCCGTTCATCCAAACGAGGTTCATCCGGACAACGTCATGGTAAACAGGAAAGTCAGAAAACTGCGCATTCGAAGAAANCTGGAACAGTTCGATCGGAGAAAGCGACTCAACCGACTGAGAGCCGGTCTCTACTTGCGTCGGCGGCAGCTGGCTTTAAAAAAGCGCTGGCTAAGTTTACGAAGAAGAGATAACCACTGGTTTGAAAACCTGTGCAGCCTNCGCCAGAGGGCGTTGAGTCGGGCCGGCGGCAGTAATGACCGGCCCGGTGATTGATCGAAGATTCAGAGNCGGAACCATCTGTGAGTAAGAGTGAAATNGTCTTTGGCCTGCACTCGGTGCAGGCGCTGTTGAAAAGTGCCCCGCAGCGGGTGTTGNAGCTGTACTGNCTGCAAGGGCGCGGCGACCAGCGTCTGCAGAAAATCCTGAAACTGGCCGAGGCGCAAGGCGTGTCGGTTCAGCCGATGGGGCGGGGCAAGCTGGATGCCCTGGCCGAAGGTGAAAACCACCAGGGCATAGTGGCGAACTGNCGGCCCGGGCAGGTCCACGATGAAGGCTTTCTGTTTCAGCGGTTNAGNGAGCTGGACCACCCGCCGCTGCTGCTGGTGCTCGATGGTGTGACGGACCCCCATAACCTGGGGGCCTGCATGCGTACCGCCGAAGCGGCCGGGGTGGATGCGGTGATCGCGCCCAAAGACAAGTCNGCCGGCCTCAACCCGGTGGCNCGNAAGGTGGCCTGTGGNGCGGCGGAGGTTCTACCCTTTGTGCCGGTGACCAATCTGGCCCGCACCCTCAAAAAACTCCAGGANTCCGGCATCTGGCTGGTGGGCGCGGCGGGNGANGCGAGNGCGTCNGTCTATCAGAGTGATCTGAANGGCCCNATCGCNCTGATCATGGGGGCNGAGGGGGANGGGCTGCGTCGCCTGACCCGGGAAACNTGCGATTTTCTGATCAATATTCCCATGGCGGGCACNGTCAGCAGTCTGAACGTCTCGGTCGCCACCGGGGTCTGTCTGTTTGAGGCGGTGCGCCAGAGGGCTCGGTAGCGATCTGTTATCCTTTTTTGGTCATATGATTTTTAAGACTATAAGGCGCCTATTTAGGCGCCTTTTTCGTTTTATAGGGCCAAAAATCTTGAAAACAACAACTTTAGACGGGGCTGCTACCGGTTTTTGGCTTGATGTTGCGCGTCTACGGCCTTATATTATATTACTTATAAAGTCATTCCTCGGTCGAGTGAGTAGGGCGCTCACNGGGTGCCGCGTGGTGTTGGTCGTTCCCTGGTCGGGTGGCTGCAATGCCAGCATCTTGGTCGCCAGAGCCCACGAAAAACATTGACAGAAACACGGTTTCGCATATTATAATACAAAACAGATTGGTAACTGATGCACACTCCTGTGCTGCAAATAAAAGGTAATGGTTCTATGACGTCTTATGCACTGGGCCTGGATTATGGCTCCGACTCGGTTCGCGCACTGTTGGTGGACACCGCCAATGGACAGGAAGTTGCCACCACCGTGGTGCCNTACAAGCGNTGGAACCAGGGGCTTTACTCCGAACCGGCCAAAAACCAGTTCCGCCAGCACCCGCTGGATTATCTGGAAGGGGTTGAGCAAGCNGTACAGGGCCTNTGGGAANAGGCGCCGGCCGGCGCGGCGCAGCAGGTAGTGGGTATCAGCTTTGATACNACCGGNTCCACACCGGTCCCGGTGGACAGCGAAGGCGTCGCGCTGGCGCTGAAGCCNGAGTTNGCNGAAAACCCGAACGCCATGTTCGTGCTGTGGAAAGACCACACNGCGATCAAAGANGCCCANGCCATTACCGCAGCGGCCGAAAAGTCCGAGCCCAANTANCTCAAGTATGAAGGNGGNATCTACTCNTCCGANTGGTTCTGGGCCAAGGCCTGGCACGTCATGAAAGCAGANCCCNCCGTNGCCGAGGCCGCGTACAGCTGGGTCGANCACTGTGACTGGATGCCCGCGATACTGACCGGCACCACCCATCCGAGCAANTTCCGTGCGGGTCGCTGCGCGGCGGGTCACAAAGTNATGTGGCACGAAAGCTGGGGNGGCTATCCNCCCAACGANTTCTTTACCGGNCTGGACCCGGTGCTGGACGGGCTGCGNGATCGCCTGCCCGCNGAGACCTTTACCTCCGCCGAAACNGTGGGNCCCCTGACCGAAGAGTGGGCCGACAAGCTGGGCCTGCCGGCGGGCATNCCGGTCGGCTTTGGNGCCTTTGATTGCCANATGGGCGCNGTGGCGGCCAACGTCAAACCCGGCGTGCTGACCAAGGTGATGGGTACCTCNACCTGTGATATNACCGTCGCNACCTATGANGATATTGGNGATAAATGCATTCGCGGTATCTGNGGTCAGGTGGACGGCTCAGTGATTCCCGGCCTGGTGGGCCTGGAGGCCGGTCAATCCGCCTTTGGTGACCTCTATGCCTGGTTCCGCAACCTGATCAACTGGCCGGTGCAGACCCTGTTGGCCAGCAGCNACTCTCTTGATNAGGCNACGCGCACAAANCTCGCCGAAGAGNTCGAAGACAANACCCTCGCCGCCNTGGGCGAGGCCGCCAGCCAGATNCCCGCNGGCGAGACGGGCATTACCGCGCTGGANTGGGTNAATGGCCGNCGCACCCCGGATGCCGANCAGACNCTGACCATGGCCATCGCCGGCTTGAAAATGGGCAGNGAGGCTCCGCAGATTTTCCGNTCCCTGGTGGANGCCACCGCCTTTGGTGCTCGCGCCATTATTGANCGNTTCAAGTCCGAAGGTGTGGCGATCAACTCTGTGGTGGTGATCGGCGGTATCTCCAAAAAATCCGACTTCATCATGCAGGTCTGTTCGGATGTCTGGAACTGCCAGATCGATGTACTGGAAAGCGAGCAGAGCTGCGCCCTGGGCGCCGCCATTTTTGCCTCCACCATNGCCGGTGTTCATCCGGATGTGGCNGCGGCCCAGAAGGTGATGGCTTCGCCCGTGTGCAAGAGCTACACGCCGAACGCCGATAACGCCGCCGTNTATGANCGNTTGTACCAGAATTACCAGGCGCTGGGCGCCTTTGTGGAAGGAGAGCGCAAATGAGCTACCGCGAACTGAAAGAGCAGGTATTNGAAGCCAATATGGAGCTNCACCACCGCAAGCTGGTGGTGTACACCTGGGGCAACGTNTCGCAGATCGATCGTGATAANGGCGTGGTGGCCATCAAGCCCAGNGGTGTGGCGTACGAAGATATGAAAGTGGACGACATTGTTGTGGTCGACCTCGACAANAATGTNGTGGAAGGCAANATGCGNCCNTCCTCGGACACCAAAACCCANACCCATCTGTATCGGCACTTNGAGAGCATTGGCGGNGTGACNCACACGCACTCCACCTACGCNACNGCCTGGGCNCAGGCCCAGCAGCCGATTCCCTGCTANGGCACCACCCACGCCGACTACGCCTANGGCGANATTCCGGTGACCGCGGTGATGAGCGATGAGCAGATCAANCGCGACTACGAAGAAGAAACCGGCGTACAGATTACCGACTGNTTCANAGATCGCAGCCCGGTGGAAACCCCCATGTGCATCATTGCCGGCCACGCNCCCTTCACCTGGGGTAAAGACGCNGCCCAGTCGGTGTATCACGCGGTGATTCTGGAAGAGATGGCCAANATGGCCTACCTCACNCGCACNTTGCGCCCCGATGTNCAGCCNCTCAANCAGGCCATCATCGACAANCACTACCTGCGTAAGCANGGCAANNANGCTTACTACGGTCAGAATTGATTAACCCTTTTCGGCAACTGCCNTATTCAGGATTACAGCTATGAAAATTTACGGTGATAAAGAAATCTGGTTCGTCACGGGTTCCCAGCACCTCTACGGCCCCAAAGTATTGGAGCAGGTCGCGGCGAACAGCCAGCAAATTGCCGACGGGTTGACCGGNTCGGACAANATNTCNGCNAAAATTGTCGCCCANCCGACNGTCAANTCTCCGGANGANATTCTGGNNGTCTGTCAGCGCGCGAATAACGACAGCAANTGTGTCGGTCTGATTCTGTGGATGCACACCTTCTCTCCGGCCAAGATGTGGATTGCCGGCCTGAAGGCGCTGAACAAGCCCTACATGCACCTGCACACCCAGTTCAACGCCGAGNTGCCCTGGGCCGAAATCAACATGGANTACATGAACCTGCACCAGAGTGCCCACGGTGACCGCGAGTTTGGTTACATNGGCACCCGTCTGCGTCAGGATCGCCGCGTAGTGGTCGGTCACTGGCAGCAGGACCGTGTTCAGCAGGAAATCGACGACTGGTTGCGCGTCGCCATGGGCTGGGCCGAGTCTCAGACTCTGAAAGTGGCCCGCTTCGGCGACAACATGCGTCAGGTGGCGGTGACCGAAGGTGACAAGGTGGCGGCCCAGATTCACTTCGGCTACGAAGTGCATGCCTTTGGTTTGGGTGATCTGGCCGAGGTCGTTGACGCAGTCAGCGATGAAGACGCCAACGCCCTGGTCGATGAGTACCTGCAGACCTACGAAGTGGCGGACGAGGTGCTGAAAGACGAGCACCAGATGGCCATGATCAAAAACGAAGCGCGCCTGGAAATCGGCATGGAGCGTTTTCTGGAAAAAGGCGGCTTCAAGGCCTTTACCAACAACTTTGAAAACCTGACCGGTCTGACCGGCCTGCCCGGTATGGCCACCCAGCGCCTGATGGCCAAAGGCTACGGCTACGGCGGCGAAGGTGACTGGAAAACCGCGGCCATGACCCGGATCGTAAAAGTAATCAGCCAGGGCAAAGAAGGTGGCACTTCCTTTATGGAAGATTACACCTACAACCTGGGCACGCGGGATCAGGTGCTGGGCGCCCACATGCTGGAAATCTGCCCGACCATCGCCGCGCAGAAACCGCGCCTGGAAGTGGCCCTGCACACCATCGGGATTCGCAAGGACATCGCTCGCCTCAAGTTTACCGGCAAGCCCGGCCCGGCCATGAACATCACCACCGTGGACCTGGGTACCCGTTTCCGTATCGTAGTCAACGAGCTGGATACCGTGGCCCCGCCAGCGGACCTGCCCAAGCTGCCGGTCGCTTCGGCCCTGTGGGAGCCTCGCCCGAACCTGGGTATCGCCGGCGCCGCCTGGATTCACGCCGGTGGTGCTCACCACAGCGTGTACAGCCAGGGCGTGACCACCGAGCAGATCATCGACTTCGCCGAAATGGCCGGCGTTGAAGCGGTCGTGATCGACAACGACACCAAAGTGCGCACCTTCAAAGACGAACTGCGCCAGAACGCCGCTTACTACCACCTCAAGCAGGGCGTATAAACGGCGTACCAATCGGCGGGGCCTTCGGGTGCCCGCCGTTTTTGTATCTGACATCACCTGACAATAAGAGCCCAAGCGAATGAAAACCCAGAAACTGACGGTATTGGAGAAAGTGGGTTTTGGCAGCGGTGATACCGCGGTCAACCTGGTGATCTCCTCCATGTTCCTCATCGTGGCCTATTTCTATACCGATATCTTCGGATTGAAGCCGTCGCATATGGGGATTCTGTTCCTGGTGGCTCGACTGGTGGATGCCTTTACCGACCCATTGATGGGCATGATCACCGACAAGGTGGACACCCGTTGGGGGCGCTACCGTCCGTACTTTTTATTCCTGTCTGTGCCCTTCGGTCTGTCCATCTTCCTGATGTTCACCACGCCGGACTGGAGTTACAACGCCAAGCTGGTGTGGGCTTACGCCACTTACATTCTGGTGACGGTGATGTTCACCTCCGTGACTATTCCCTATATCTCCCTGATTGGCGTATTGACGGCGGACCCGAAAGAGCGCCTGTCGGCGAACGGCTATCGTCTGTTNCTGGCCAANGTGGCCGCNTTTCTGGTCACCATTATTGTGCCGATCATGGCNGAAGCCTGGGGNGANGGTGACCTGGCGGTNGGNTANCANGCNTCCATGGGGCTGATGGGGATTCTCGGTACGCTGTTGTTCCTGTTCTGTTTCTTNACCACCACCGAGCGGGTGAAGCACGAGGTGCAGGACAAGACNTTCGGNGANCAGCTCAAGATTCTNCTGAAAAACGACCAGTGGNTGGTNCTGTGNGCGGTGTGCTTTACCGGCACTCTGGGCTATGTGATCCGCAGCTCCGTGGCCGC
Source organism: Marinimicrobium sp. (assembly GCF_002695945.1). Lineage (NCBI taxonomy): Bacteria > Pseudomonadati > Pseudomonadota > Gammaproteobacteria > Cellvibrionales > Cellvibrionaceae > Marinimicrobium > Marinimicrobium sp. Next base: position 30,267 of record NZ_NZQP01000010.1, read on the forward strand.
CTATTACGCCAAGTATTACNTGGGNGCNGATGCCAAAATGCTCTCCGCCTTNATGACCACCGGGGTNACNGGNGCGCTGNTGGCNATGATCGCCTCNACCTGGATTACCAAACGCTACTGCAAAATCCAGCTNTTNCGCTGGACCCAGTTGGCCGTTGGGGTATTGAGCGTAATCATGTTCTTCGCGGTTCAGCCCGGAGATATCTGGCTGGCGTTTATTCTCTACTTCCTGATTTCCTTCGTGGTCGACCTGCACGCGCCGGTGTTCTGGAGCGCGATTGCCGAGTCCGTGGACTACGGTCAGGCGAAAACCGGCAAGCGTGTATCGGGCCTGGCGTTCGGTGGCATCAGCTTTTTCCAGAAGGCCGGCATGGGCGCCGCCGGTTTTATNGTCGGCCTGCTGCTGACCTATTTCAACTACGAAGCCAACGTNGAGCAGAGCGCGTTCACCNTGACGGGTATCGCNCTNATGCTCTCCNTCATNCCGGGCCTGTTCCACGCCATCATGGGNGGGCTGATGTTCAAGTACAAAATTACNGACANNTTCTATGAAGAAATGAAGCGGGACAGCCTGGCGGATTCCGCCCTGGCCGAAGCGGATCCGAATATTTCATAGATGGGTTAGGGCGTATGCGCCAGGGNGGGNTACGGCGGATGCGGCCTTCGGCCTTATCCGCCCTACGCCNACTGCGGCATCCGCCATAACCGCCTCGANTTAATGAATACCATGTTGCCATGACAACANCCTGGAGAGAACAATGACCGAACTGCTCACCCCTCTGATCGAACAACGCGCCGATCCCTATATCCACAAACACACCGACGGCTATTATTATTTCACCGCCTCGGTGCCGGCCTACGACCGGCTGGAGCTGCGTCGNGCCAAAACCATTGCNGAGCTGCCTGACGCGGAGCGCGTGGCCGTCTGGCACAAGCCGGATNCAGGCCCGTTCAGCGAANTGATCTGGGCACCGGAAATCCATTTCAATCAGGGGGCNNGGTACATCTACTTCGCGGCGGCACCGACCCGGGAAATCAAAGACGGGCTGTTCCAGCATCGCATGTACGTGGTCAGCACCGACGCCGCTAACCCNCTCGAAGGTGANTGGACCGAACCCAAGCAGATNGANACCGGCATGGATACCTTCTGTCTGGATGCCACAACGTTTACCCATAAAGACCANCTCTACTACGTCTGGGCACAAAAGCAGAACGGCATTCCGGGTAACTCCAATCTGTATATCGCCCCGATGGANNCNCCCGATGCCATNNCCGGCGANCCGGTACTGCTGACCATNCCCGANCTGGANTGGGAAACCCGTGGCTTTATGGTCAACGANGGGCCNGCCGTACTGATTCNCAATGGCCGTATATTCATCACCTACTCCGGTAGCGCCACCGACGAAAATTATTGNATGGGNNTNATCTGGGCGGANCAGGACGCNGATCTGCTGGATCCNAAAAGCTGGACCAAATCCCAGAAGCCGGTNTTCCAGAGCGATATGGACAATGCCATTTACGGCCCGGGCCATAACAGCTTCACCGTCGCCGAAGACGGTAAGACCGATATGCTNGTGTACCACGCCCGGACCTACACCGAAATCGAAGGGGACCCGCTGTGGAATCCGGATCGCCATACCTTCATTAAACCCATCAAATACGATGCGGACGGCTTCCCGGTATTTGGTAAGCCCTCCATGGTGGACTGACCACCAACCGACTTACGGACCATGAGGTAACACCATGAACGTTAAACACTGGTTAAAAGGCATTGTTGTGTCGCTGGCAGCACTGAGCGCTGTGGGGTGTCAGGCCCAAAAGCAGGTCAGCATTCATGACCCGGTTATGGCAAAAGAGGGCGATCAGTACTACCTGTTCAGTACCGGCCCCGGTATCACCATTTACAACTCCGAGGACATGGTGAACTGGGAGCGTCAGGGGCGTGCTTTTGAAGGCGAGCCCGACTGGGCCAGAGAGGTGGCNCCGGAGTTNAATGGNCACTTGTGGGCNCCNGANATCATCTATAACGAAGACACNGAGCAGTGGTACCTGTACTACTCNGTCTCNGCCTTCGGNAAGAACACCTCCGGTATGGGNGTCACNACCACCAAGACCCTNAACCCCGAGTCGGACGATTACGGCTGGGAAGACCAGGGNCTGGTGTTGCANTCGGTACCCAANCGGGANATGTGGAACGCCATTGANCCCAACGTNATNGTGGATGAAAANGGCGATGCCTGGTTCAGCTTCGGCTCCTTCTGGGGCGGCATGAANATGTTCAANCTGAATGAAGATTGGACGGCACCGGCNGAGCCNCAGGAGTGGTACACCATTTCCAANCGNGATCGCTCCATTCTGGTGGATGACACCCAGGCGGGCCCNGCCCAAATTGAAGGGCCGTTTATTTTCAAAAAGGGCGACTACTATTATCAGTTCGTCTCNTGGGGNCTNTGCTGCCGGGGCGCCGATAGCACNTACCATATGGTGGTCGGCCGCTCAAAAGATGTGACGGGTCCTTATCTGGATAAAACCGGTAAGCCAATGAATGAGGGCGGCGGCACCATCATTCTGAAAGGGAATGAAGACTGGTATGGCTTGGGTCATAACAGTGCCTACACCTTCGATGGTAAAGACTACCTGGTNTTNCACGCNTATGAAGCNGCAGANGAAGGCCTGCAAAAACTGAAGATCGCCGAAATCGANTGGACCGAAGATGGTTGGCCCGAAATCGATCCNGCGGTATTGAATGAATACCAGAGNGTGTTGATCGAAGAGTAANGCGNGTNACGATAACGGCGGCATGCGGAGCATGCCGCCGTGTTCTGNGTAGGGCGGATAAGGCCAAAGGCCGCATCCGCCGTAACCCAACTCTCCGCANCNNCCGTCACCTCCCCGAAAAACACCAGACCAAACGANTGGCAANCACCATGNNAAAANTNCTCCCNNCNCTANTNNCNGCCACCNTCGNNCNCAGGCTGCACCCAAACCANCGATCGGGCCGAACCGCAACAAACCGGCGTCGACACCTTCCCGCTCACCCAGGTCCGCCTGCTCGACGGCAGCCCNTTCAAGCGCGCCGAACAGACCAACCTGCGNTACGTTTACGCCATGGACCCGGACCGACTGCTNGCNCCCTANCTGCGCGAAGCGGGGCTGGAGCCGAAAAAAANCACCTACGGCAACTGGGAAGGCTCCGGGNTGGATGGCCACATAGGTGGTCACTACCTGACGTCGTTGGCGCTAGCCTACGCNTCCACGGGCGATGGTGAAGCCCTGCGTCGCNTGGATTATATGCTGGACGAACTTCAGCGCGCCCAGCAGGCCAANGGCAATGGTTACCTCGGCGGTGTGCCGGGCAGCAAAGCCNTGTGGGAAGAAATNGAGCGGGGCGAGATTGACGCCGACCTGTTCGCACTGAATGGCAAGTGGGTGCCNTGGTACAACGTGCACAAGGTCTACGCCGGCTTGCGCGATGCGTATCTGATTGCGGGCCGNGAACAGGCGTTGGACATGCTGATTGAGNTGTCGGACTGGACCATCGACCTGGTGGANGGNCTGAGNGANGAGCAGATTCAGGCNATGTTNCGCAGTGAACACGGCGGCATGAANGANGTGTTTGCCGACCTGGCNGACATTACCGGGGAAGAAAAATACCTGCGTCTGGCGAAACAGTTTTCCCATGAGCAGATTCTGGACCCGCTGCTGCAACATCAGGATGAACTGAATGGTCTGCACGCCAACACCCAGATCCCGAAAGTGGTGGGCTACCAGCGNGTCGCNGAAGTATCGGGCGACCCGGAATGGTCTGAGGCGGCGGATTACTTCTGGCGNACGGTGGTGTACGAACGNTCCGTGGCCATNGGNGGCAACAGNGTGCGTGAGCACTTCCATCCGACCGATGATTTCAGCTCCATGGTCAGCGANCGGGAAGGNCCGGAAACCTGNAACACCTACAACATGCTCAAGCTNTCCAGGCTGCTGTACGACGATGCCGCCGAGCTGGAATACATCGACTACTACGAGCGGGCACTGTACAACCACATCCTGTCCAGTCAGCACCCGGATCANGGCGGCCTGGTGTATTTCACGCCGATGCGTCCGGGGCACTACCGGATGTACTCNCANCCGGAACAGGCCATGTGGTGNTGTGTCGGTTCGGGGATTGAAAACCACTTCAAATACGGCGAACTGATTTACGCCCACAACGATCGGGATCTNTACGTCAATCTNTTCATCCCGTCCCGTNTGACCTGGGAGCAGGCCGGTATCACCCTGGCCCANGAAACCGCCTTNCCCGATNCCGACGTGACCGAGCTGACGNTGGAAAAAGGCGAGGGCCGTTTTGCCCTGAAGTTGCGCTATCCCGTCTGGGTTGAGCCCGGTGCGCTGGAGGTGTCCATCAATGGTGAACGTGTAGAGACCAAGGCCTCTCCCGGTGAGTATGTCAGCATCGAACGGAACTGGCANGCGGGNGATAAAGTCCGGGTTACCCTGCCCATGACCACCCGNNTGGANCAGNTGCCGGACGGNTCGGATTATTACGCCGTNCTTCANGGCCCCATCGTGTTNGCCGCCAAAACCGATGTGATTCANAATGAGNAACTGAACTTCCTCAGCGATGACAGCCGNATGGGACATATCGCCGATGGCGCTCTCTGCCCACCCGAGGCGACACCGGTGATGGTNAGCGAGCCAGAGGCGTTTCTGGAACAGTTGTCGCCGGTACCGGGTCAGCCGATGANCTTCCGTGCCAGCGCCGGNCTGGACGTGGCCGACCAGGACAGCGTGGATCTGATACCCTTCTATCGNGTGCACGACAGCCGCTACACCATNTACTGGCCNCAGGCCAATGGNGACCAGAGCGAAGCGCGGATGAAAGCNGAGCGNGAGCGNCTGGCGNTGGACGCGCTGACCATTGATGCAGTGGCACCGGGAGAGCAACAGCCGGANTCGGANCACTTCTTCAANGGTGANNATACCGAGGCGGGCGTTCATCTCGGNCGCCACTGGCGCCACGCNTCCGGTTGGTTCAGCTACGAGCTGCGCGATCCCCAGCGCCANGCCAAGTTCTTNCGCATCACCTACTTCGGNGGCGATGCCGNNCGNTCATTCGANATTCTGATCAATGGCCAGACATTGGCCGAAGTGACNTTACCGGAAGGGAAGGGCGCGGATTTCTATCANGTGGACTACGANCTGCCNGTGGNGTGGGTCCGTGAAGCCGAAGANGGCGTACTGACCCTCAAATTCGAAGCCAAGCCCGGCTCCATAGCCGGCGGCATCTACGGCGTCCGCCTGCTGCGNGATAANCCTTGANGNCTTNGGTAACGGCGGATGNGCGCTNTGCGCTTATCCGCCCTACGCGGATTCAGTGCTATCCGTAGGGCGGATAAGCCGAAGGCGCATCCGCCGTTACCACGCTCACGCAACCTACCCAACTACCAAGGTAACACCTCCCCATTCGAATGCCAAAAGGTCCCGGTATTCTCCAGGCTCAGCTCATCAATCCGCTGCACCAACCGCTGGGCCGCCTCATCCGGCGTGATATCCCCGTGACCACCAATCATCTCGGTGCCCACCAGCCCGGGGTGCAAGATGGCTACTGCCACCTCCTGTTTCTTCAGATCTTCCGCCAGCGACTTGCCCGCCGCGTTTAATGCGGCCTTGGACATCCGGTAGCCGTAGCGACCGCCGCTGGTATTGTCCGCGATGGACCCCATCCGGCTGGTGATCAATGCGACCTTGCCACCCTTGGCCAACTGTTTGTGCAGGGCATCGGTCACCAAAAGCGGTGCCAGCGCATTGGTTTCGAACTGGTCCCGGATACTGTCGACGTTCAAACGCCCCAACTGCTCGTCCCGCAGGATACCGGCGTTGTTGATCAAAAGGTCGATCGATACCCCTTCAAGCGCCGCCACCAACGTCTCGACGCCTTTTGGGTCGGTCACATCCACCCCATCAATAATAGTGGCCCCGCTGTTGGCCAGGGCATCCGAAGCCTGGCGACAGGCGGCGTACACCTTGTCCCCCCGGGCAATAAACCGTTTCACAAAGGACAGGCCAATACCGCGGTTGGCGCCGGTGATTACCACAGTCTTGCTCATTGGGAGAACCTCCGTTTTTTGAGTGGGAAATGAAGGGATGGGGGGTAAATGCCGGGTTTCAACCCCGAGGAGGGAGGTTGATGGCTCTATTTAACATATATATAGGAAGGCTGGATGCCGAAATGGCGATCTGGAGGGATATGTTTGAGCGGACGTGGCCAGAAGCTCGCTTTAATTATCATATATATTATGATGAAATATGCGTTATGTGGGGTCCGAGGATAAATTATTTGTGGTATATCAAAAGTATTTGCCTTAAATGCCCCAAAATAGAGCGATAAATGTATGATAAAAGGGTTGCTAGGCTTATTGTCATACGATAGTATTGTTTTGCTCCGTTATTAAAAATAACCAGTACTTGGGAGCGAGCCGGACGATATCGGCAGTTCTCAGGTGCGACTATGAAACCCGCAGGAGAGTTGCAATTATGTTTAAGCGTTCCCTACTAAGCCGCAGTATCGCTGCGTCCATCGCCCTGGCTGGCCTGCCCATGCTGGCTCAAGCCCAAGACACCCAAGACGAGCCTCTGCTCGAAGAAGTTGTTGTTACTGGTATTCGTGCAAGCTTGAACAAAGCCATTGATATCAAACGCGAATCCATGGATGTCATGGACTCCATCGTGGCGGAAGATATCGGTAAGCTGCCGGATAACAACGTGGTTGAGTCTCTCCAGCGTGTGGCCGGTGTTCAGGTTACGGATCGTGCCGGTGGTGAAACCAACGTGGTCAGTATCCGCGGTCTTACTGATGTGAGCACCACGGTAAACGGTCGTACCATCTTCACAGCTTCTGGCCGCGCTGTTGCGCTGGCGGATATCCCCTCTACTCTGGTTTCACGAGTTGATGTGGTCAAGAACCGTTCAGCAGAAACCTACGAAAACGGTATTGCTGGCCAGATTGACGTGCACACCTTCCGTCCGTTTGATTTCGACGGCTCTCGCGTATCGGTTTCTGCACGCGGTATCTATCTGGAAGAAGCGGAAGCGATGAACCCGACCATCAGTGCGCTTTTTAGCGATCGTTGGGATACTGGTGCGGGGGAGTTCGGTGCGCTCGTAAACGTTTCCTATAGTGAGACTGAGTATCGGGATCAGTCTACTACGCCTGGCGCTCAGGTGGTTTTCGCTACTGAAAATCCTCCTGCCGGTTGGGCTCCGATGGAGCGTATTCAGCCAACCGACGGACGTGCCGACGGCGAGATCTGGACTCCGGGGCTGGAGAGTGGGCTCCCGACCGATGCGGGATCCACCTTCAATATCAATGGTGAGCAGGTTCCCTACTATATTTCTCGCGATGCGATGTTCATGTCCGACTTCACCGGCGAACGTGAGCGCCCTGCTGCCAATGTATCGTTACAGTTTGCTCCAAACGATCGCAGCGAATATACCTTTGAAGCGTTCTACAATGGCTATCGCAATGAAGGCTTCAACTCCCTGAACTTCGCGTTNGTGGANTGGTGGGGTAGCCTTGGTGGTTTGAGCGACGACCTGACCGATACCTTTGAGCTGTATGAAGGAACCAACGTCATCAAAGAGCGTACCATTCGTGATGGTTTCACCTTTGGTAGCGGTGACTACTCAACCGGAAAAACCGACTCTTATGTTTACGCTCTGGGCGGTGACTGGGAGCTGACCGATAAGCTCAACCTGAAGTCTGAGCTGGTGTATCAGGACAGTGAGTTTGAATCCAGCTTCATTGCGATGCGCAGCACCAACGTTCGCTATGAAACCTACGCCAACTTCAGCAATAACCCGAGCATTGAGTTCCGGGACAACCCGGCCACTCCGGATGTCGATGAAGGCGATCAAAGTGACATTTCCCAGTACGCCATGGCTGAAATGTACGATAGTGGANNGCGNAACGANGGNTCNGCGGTTACCTTTACCGCCGATGCCGAGTACTTCACTGACGGTGCGTTCTTCAAGAAGATCGATTTTGGTATCCGTCACGACGTGCGCGATGCCACCGAGTATGCACGTACTCAGGACGCAGCACCCTGTGATGTCGTAAACACTACTGGCGATGCGGCTAACTGCCAGTTCTCCACTTATGAAGATGATGGCATTGCGTACATCAACAGTGGCTTTATGGATGCGCTGGATGTGCCCCGTACCTGGGCTGTGGTTGATGGCCCTTACCTGAAGGCAAATCGTGATTACTTCACTGGACTTTACGGTCTGGATGCCAATGATCCGCTGCTGGAAGAGTTTGCCATCGAGGAGACCAACACCGCACTGTACGTCGATGCGGAGTTTGAGACCGAAATCGCTGGTAAGCGTCTCGATGGTCAGGTTGGCCTCCGCTACGTTGATGTGACCACCGATACCGTCTTTACCGATCAGGTGGACTTCTCTGAAACCGAGGGCAGCACAGACAACCAGGAGCTTCTGAGCTTCTTGTCTCTGCGCTACAACCTTACTGATGAGCTGATCGCGCGCTTTAACTACGGTGAAACGCTGCGTATGCCCGGATTTGGGGACCTGAATCCGACCATCAACTACTTCGACGATATCACCAACATTGGTTATGGTACTGCGACTGGCGGTAACGCCGACTTGCAGCCGACCACTTCCCAGAACTACGACTTGTCTCTGGAGTGGTACTTCGGTGATGCCAGCAATGCCTACGTAACTCTNTTCCAGCGCGACATCGAAGGCCTGGTTGTTGGTTTCCGTAACCGAGTGAACCGCCAGATTGAAGGTTATGAAACAGATACTTTNATTCTGTCTCAGCCGGATAATGCGTCAGATGGTGAGCTGTCAGGTGTGGAAATCGGGTTCAACTACTTCCCCGAGAACCTCGAAGGCTACTGGGACGGTCTGGGTGTCCAGTCCAGTTTCACCTTCCTGGATTCGGAGCAGGTTAACCCGGTTACTAACAGCGAAGGTGAAGTGACCAGCTACGAAGTGGGTCCGATGTTTGGTGTGTCTGACACATCCTACAGCGTAGCGGTGGCTTACGAGCGCGATACTTTTGACGCCCGTCTGGCTTATGTATGGCGTGAAGACTTCCTCAACAACAATGAGGCTGCTTTGTTCGCCAACCCGCTGGGCGTATACCGCGACCCGCAGAGCTCTCTGGACTTCCAGTTCAGCTACAACGCGACCGATGAGTTGGTGCTGACTTTTGATGCAACCAACCTGACTGATGAGGTNTACCAGAGCCGTTACGGCAACAGTGATCTGCATACCTTCGGTAACTGGCAGATCAGCCGCACCTTTGCCCTGGGCGCTCGCTACTCCTTCTAAGGAGCGCGAGCAACCATCAAGGTTGCGTACCGTTCAAACCGAACTTGGCCAACCCTGCGGGGTTGGCCTTTTTTGTGTCTGGCCTCCNGGCCGCCTGCTGTTATACCATTCACCTTTGACCGCCGACTTTTACCNATTCAGAGGAATCTGATCTATGCCCGTTCAATCCGCCCCGTTCGGAAGNCTTCCCGATGGCCGTGAGGTCACNCAATTCATTTTGCGCAATAGCAAGGGGATGGAAGTCCGCCTGATCAACTACGGCGGCATCATTACCCANCTGTTCNCGCCGGACCGGNACGGCAANGTNGCCGACGTGGTTATGGGGTTTGATGAACTTGCCCCTTATCTGACGGATTCCCCNTATTTCGGGGCGCTGATTGGCCGCTTTGGCAACCGTATCGCGGGCGGCCGCTTTGAGTTGGACGGCGTTGAGTATCGCCTGGATCAGAACGATGGTGAGAACCATCTGCATGGCGGGGTTGAGGGCTTTGACAAAAAACTCTGGGATGCCGAGCCGTTTGAGGATGACCGTGGTGCCGGCGTNCGCCTGAGNCTGGTCAGNCCCGATGGNGATCAGGGNTATCCGGGCANCTTGTCNGTCACCGTGGAGTATTGGCTGACCGATGACAATCAATTGATNACCGACTACCGTGCTACCACGGACAAGGCGACCCCGGTCAACCTGACTCAGCACAGCTATTTCAATCTGGCGGGTAAGGGCACCGTGCGCGACCATCAGCTTACCCTGAACGCGTCCAAGTACACCCCGGTCAGTGACAAATTGATACCGGAAGGGCCTCTGGTTGAGGTGGCCGGTACGGCCTTCGACTTCCGTAAGCCCAAANCCATTGGGGCNGAAATTGACGNNGATGANATTCAGCTAAAGCGCGCCAACGGTGGCTATGATCATAATTTTGTCGTCGACCNTCAGGGTGNGCAGGGTGAGGTGCTTGCCGCGCGGGCCGAAGAGCCGGTTTCCGGACGTGTGTTGGAGGTCTGGACNGAAGAGCCGTGTTTCCAGCTGTACACCGGCAANTTTCTTGACGGTTCGGTGGAAGGAAAAGGCCAAAAACAGATTCGTCACGGCGCCTTCTGNGTCGANCCNCAGCANTTTCCTGACTCGCCCAANCAGGATCGTTTCCCGTCNACGATTGTGCGTCCGGGAGACACCTACCACACCCGGATGAGCTTCCGCTTCAGCCACTAAGTCGCGAGCGTTGAGTTTGGGTGCCAGCTAGCGGGTGGCACCCCTTTCTTCGCGCTATACGCCANTCAATTATAATATTTATTGTATTTGTCGAAAAAGTACTATTTTTGTGCGATAAGATACAAGACGNCCANCCCNCCTCCCCCTAATGTAGCCTACAGCGATGGATCAGAGTTCGCGTAGGTTGACGANCGCTTCTCTAGTCTTTGATCTCTCGCCTAACGTGGTGTCGNCCAGTTCGGCATCGCCGGGCCGGACGGTTAAGTGTTCCGCGCCAACCGGANCACGTGAATCGNCCGGAGCTAGCGTTTAATAATCCAAATAAACACAATGCTTAGGAGAGTCCCAATATGATAGCGAAAAANACCATTCTCAGTAGNACNATTGCCACNATACTGTTTGCCGGCGCCCAGGCTTCCGCTCAGTCGGCTTCTCAGGAAACCAGTATGGAGGAAGTGCTGGTTACCGGTATTCGCTCCAGCCTTCAGCAGGCGATGGATATCAAGCGAGACTCCGATGCCATGGTGGATTCCATTGCCTCGGAGAGNCTGGGTAAATTCCCGGATACCAATATTGCCGAATCCCTTCANCGAATTACCGGCGTTTCTATNGATCGAAGTGGCGGGGAANGGCANAGCGTCACGGTGCGTGGTTTTGGTCCTCAATTCAATACGGTATTGCTTAACGGTCGTCGACAGGTGTCTGACACCGGCGCGAGGTCGTTCAACTTTGACAANCTGCCCGCCGAGCTGGTTTCGCGGGTGGACGTCTACAAAAGCGCTCAGGCGCGTCTGCAGTCCGGTGGTATTGGCTCCACCATTGTGATGCACACGCCGCGCCCGCTGGATATCGGTAGCTTCAAGGCGGTGGGTTCGGCCAAGATGCTGCATGAGGATCTGTCCGGNGAGAGCACCCCCGAGCTGTTCGGCATGGTAAGCAACACCTTTGCGGATGGGCGCATGGGGGCGCTGTTATCGGTAACCTACGAAGAGCGGAAGAATCGTATTGAACGTTTCCTCACCGACGGCATTCTTACCGCGCCGCGCGATGGTCTGACGTTGATTGCCGATGATCTGGCGGACCAGGGCTACTCGGCGGACGACCAGTTCTTCATTCCCCAGGTTCTGAATATCAGCCCCATTGATGAGCAGCGTGAGCGCATCAACATCAACAGTACGTTTCAGTTCCAGGCGACTGACGATCTGACCTTTACGCTGGACGCCATGTTCAACGACTTTGACGTACAGACTCAGTCCAACACTCTGACGTTCTTTGTGACGCCTTCCATTATTACGGACGCCACGTTCGATGAAAATCGTACGGCGACAACGTTTACGCAAAACCAGAATGCGGCGACCGATTTCACTATGGCCGAGCGTAGCCGGCCGTCCGAGTCCCAGGCGTTTGGTTTTAACGCCGNTTGGGATTTGGCGCCGGGCTGGAATGTGGCGTTTGATACCAGCTATTCCAAAGCGGAGTCCGGCGGCGCTGGCGGCACCAATGTGGGTGTGATTGGCTTCCGGGATGACGGTTTTACGCTCAGTTATGATGAGAACGGTATGCCGTCCTATAGCGGTGTGACGGACGCCCAGATCAATGATACGAGTTTGTCTAAAGCCCACTTTTTCATGCGCGGTATTGGTGGCGGACCGCTGGGCGGTGCGGCGGATATCGAGCACGACCTGTTTGAGCAACGGGTGGACTTTGAGTGGCAGGCCGACTTTGAGCACCTGAAAACCGTCACCTTCGGTGCCCATTATTCCGATGAGTCGGAGAGCACGACCAGTCGGACTTCCGATAACCCGTGTATTTATTGCGGTTATCAGACGGATGTGCCCGACGACCTGCTGGCCATAGTCGCTGAGGGTGGCAACTACATGGATGGCGACATTGATGTCCCTGCCACCTGGCAAACTGCTGATCTGGATGCCCTCATCTCCTGGCTGGAAACCCCGGAGGCAGCGGCTGCAAGAGACGAGGCAGCCGGTCTTGAGCCCGGCACCACCCAGGCGGCGCTGGATGAAAGCAATGGCTATGCATTGGTGTTGCAGTCCAGTTCAACGGAAATCGATGAGACGGTAATGTCGGTCTACGCCAACTTCAATTTCCAGGGTGAACTGGGTGACATGCCCTGGAGCTTGAATGCGGGTGTTCGCTACGTGGAGACGGAGACTACGCCGTTCGGCATTTCCGCGCCTTTGCTCGATCTTCGCGAAATCCCCAGTGACCCCACCGCCTATGACGTGGTGGATGGCAACGAGCAGGTGGTAAGTGCCAANAACACCTATGATCATTTTCTGCCGACACTGGATTACCGTTTGAACCTGAACGACGATATGGTCATTCGTTTTGCCGCGTCGCAAACACTGACTCGTCCGCCGTTCGGTGCCCTGTCTCCGCGCACTACCATCGGTACCGCACGTCCAGGGAACCTGCAGGCGAGTAGTGGTAATCCGAATCTCGAGCCCTACGCATCAGACAATCTGGACCTTGCCTATGAGTGGTATTACCAGGAGAGCGGTTACCTGACGGTGGGGCTGTTCCAGAAGCNGGTTGAAAATTTCCTGGTCAANACCGTTCTGCGNCAGGAGTTTGAAATTCAGGATCAGGATAATCTGTTTGANGGTAATCCGGTGTTTGAAGTAAGCACNCAGGATAANCTGGAAGATGCTACCGTTGACGGGGTTGAGCTGGGTTTNCAGCACACCTTTGATTATCTGTCAGNTGNCTGGAGCGGTTTTGGTTTTACCGCCAACGCGACGCTCGTGGATAGCGACGCTGAACTCGACACCGGTGATATCAGCCAGACCTTNGCGCTCGAAGGGCTGGGNGACTCCTACAATATCGTCGGNTTTTANGAGCGGGGCAACTTTGAAGCCCGCCTGGCNTGGAATCAGCGCGACCGCTTTCTGCAAACGGCGGTCGGTTTCGGGGGCGAGCCCACCTATGTCGAAGACTATGAGCAGATCGACGCGCGGGTAAGCTATAGTCTGAGCGACAGCCTGTCGGTATTTTTCGAAGGGGTAAATATTACCGACGAGAAGTATCAGAAAGTAGGGCGTTACGACAACCAGATTCTGTTGCGAGAGCAGACCGGTCCCCGTTATACCGTGGGGGTACGGGCGGAGTTTTAATGCTGGCTGGCCGGGGTAGCCCCGGCCTTTTTTCATATTGGGAGTAGCAACATGAACAAATCCGTTTTGAGTCTGGCCATGCTGGCCCTTTGTCTGGGCGCCTGCTCAAATACTGGCAGCGGCCCAGGCAATAACGTTGCATTGAGCAGTCCGGACGGTAGTGTCCGGGTCAGTGTTTCGCTGAACGCCCAGGGGGCGCCGGAATATCAGGTTTTTCATGACGAGCGAACCGTGCTCGAGCCGTCGGATCTGGGCATCCGTTTACAGAGCGCTGCTTTTGAACAAGGTCTGTCTCTGACGAGCGCATCCGAGCCGACATTGGTGGAAGACCACTATGAAATGCACCAGGGCAAACAGCTCGACATTCACTACCGGGCCAACGAGCAGACGCTGCGTTTTGCCAACGCCGAGGGTGAGCCTCTGGTGATTCGTCTGCGCGCCTCCGATGACGGCGTGGCCTTTCGCTACGAATTTCCGGGTGAGGGCGCCAAGCGTTTTGAGCGGGAAATCACCTCGTTCGATTTTCCTGCGTCGGCCAAAGCCTGGATGCAGCGCATGCAGGTGGTCAACACCGGCTTCGAAGGCACCAACCCGGCTTACGAAGGACATTACG
>NZ_NZQP01000011.1:0-55613 GCF_002695945.1 Marinimicrobium sp.
CGGCCGCATAAGCACAACGACGGTCTGCCGCCTAATGTGGCAGAGCAGACCTACTGGAAAACTCAAAAGACGGTGGCCTAAAACACTTGACCACTACAACCGCGCTTGGGATCTCGGAGGGGCCAAGGTTTCAGAAAGCATTGGCGAACGAGGGTTTCTATTTAAATGGTGTCTTTAATGCTCCTCCAAAGCTACTGACTAGATCCGCCATTCGGCCAGTAATTGTCGCGTTTAGTCGACAAGATCGTTCGAGCCTTTTTGTTGCTGAGTTGGGGGATGAGAGCCAAGCTGTCGAAATCGCTCAAGCGTTTAGTCGGGGCGATGAGCCGGAGTCGAATTCTCTGTATGAAGGAATGTCGCTTGCGGATGGGAGATTTGATGGCTTCGAAAGCTTGAAGGCGCGGCTTCAGATTGATCGCCTCAAGACCCAATATAATGACTACAAGAGCTTTGCGCTAGGTGAGGTCTCTCTTGAAATAAATTCGGTTCGGTCCAGAGAGTCGTTCGAGCATAAGGACAATTCGATTTATGTGCCAACTGTCGGGACGTCCCTCGTTACCGACAACCTCTCATCGGTGACGATAAAGCATCACAACCTCATTCAGGTTGTTTTGTCGGATGCAGTCAATAGTCAGTACGCTACAGCCTCTTTCGCTCCGAGCTAGGCCTTTTGATATTGCGATCTCTGACGCGTGGGACAGTAATACCGCGGATAACAAAATCTGATCTTTCTCAAGCGCAATTTGCAGTTCCAAGCTTAAAGGAACAGGAGGAAATTGTGCGCTCGCATAGCCAGCTTCAAGCGTTGAGAACGGCTATTGCGAACTTTCAAAGAGAACTCGCTCTGAATCCCGGACGTGCCTCCGCAATCCGGGGGCAAGTAGACGGTATGCTGGAAACGATTGGCGGTCTTACCGAAGCAGATAAGGTCATGAGCTTGGCTCGGGAGGGAGAGTCTGAAACCCTTGAGTTTAAGGAAAGTTTCAGCCTTGATGTACGAAAGGGAACAAAGGAAAAGTACATCGAGCTTTCAGCACTAAAGACAATAGTTGCGTTTCTTAATACGAATGGGGGAGTCCTTTTGATTGGCGTGGCTGACTCGGGAGACATTCCTGGGGTTAGGTGCGAGGTGGAAAAGTTTCACAAGAGCACAGATGCATTCCTGCTACATTTTAAAAACCAGCTTAAGCAACGAGTAGGCGAACAAAATTACCCTTATATTAATCATCGACTGGTGGGGCTCGGTAATGCTAATGTGTTGATGGTTGACTGCAAACCAGCGACCTCTCCGTGCTATCTCGACGGTAAAGAGTTTTATGTTCGCACAAACCCAGCTACGGATAAGCTTGAAGGGCCGAAGCTCGTCGAGTATGTGCAAAATCACTTCAAAAAATAAAATCGTATTATAAAAAGTCAGTTATCACGACAACTTTTCCGTTGCTGCTACGCCCTCATTGCATAGTTACGCGTGTTGGCGGCGCCAGTAAAATCAAAAAAGAGATTGATGAAATAATGTTAAAAAACCGCCAGTTCGATAAGTAGATAACCCCCTCTAGCGTTTTATTTCTGAATTGGTGTCGTTGTCGGATTTGGTGCTTTGTGTTTACAGGGTTTTCGGCAAACAGTGTTGCTCATCAGGGAGCCGGTTATGACAAAAGATGACATAGAGCTGTACCTAAAAGCTAAAGACAAATTCTCCTACGCAAACGTCATATACGCGCTGGCGGTACTGATTGCGGCAATGGCGGCTTTGTCGACCTTCCTGCCGGACTTTCATGATTACACGAAGTATTTAGTGTTGGCGGCGTTCATTATGGGAACCTCCACATACGGCGCAGACTCGCATCGCTATGTCTCAAGGGCAACGCTGCTAAAAGTTCTGGAGCGACAGATCAACGCCGACCCAGAGGCGCTGGAGTACATCGCGCAAAGAAAAGCCCGTTAGTCGCCTCTCTCCATTCCGGACTTAACGTTGGTGACGCTTGACGCTTTGATGTCATGACGCTATAGTGCGTCAATGTCGTTATATCTGGAGAATTCCATGAGCGAGCCATCAAAGCGTTCTACGGTTTATTTTGACCCTCAGTTACATGCGGCGCTGCGGCTGAAGGCGGCGCATACGCACCGCTCCTTATCCGATATCGTTAACGATGCGGTTCGGGCGGCATTGGCGGAGGATCAGGAAGACTTGGCCGCGTTTGAAGAGCGGGTGTCTGAACCAACCATGAGCTATGAGGCGTTGCTGAACGATTTGAAGGCTCATGGCAAACTATAAGCTTGTTTTCAAGAAATCCGTTTCGAAAGACCTTCGCTCAATCCCCAACAAAGATGTTGCTCGCATTCTTCAGCGCGTGGAGGCGTTGCAGGATGATCCTCGCCCAATCGGCAGTGAAAAACTCTCGGGACAGGAGCGTTATCGAATCCGGCAGGGTGTGTACCGAATTATCTATGAAGTGGTGGATGAGCTTCTTGTCGTAACGGTTGTGAAGGTTGGCCATCGAAAGCACATCTACAAGCGCGGTTGACGCCGCCATCAATTGCCATTCCTTCCGTCGCGCAATTGATGGCGGGTACACGCTGAGCGTTGCCAGGTTGGCAGCGCCGTCAGTTAGAACACGTAAATAAACCCAACCCCCACTTCGGCTTCATAGTCACTACGCGCGATCGGACTATCTTGAATATCACTACTGAAATGCTCATAGAGCACTTCGCCGAAGATCTGCCAGTTCTCACGGATGTAGTTGCGGTAGCTGTAATTCAGCCCAATTGAGCGAAAGCCGCCACTCAGTTCCGTCTCGGCCAGTCCCGAGGCGGCGGACTGCGCGGGGGTTATGCCGAACTCGGTATTGGCGAGGTCGCTGTCGTGGTACACCGCTACAATCGCCAGTTCAGAGCCGGTGCCGTCCATCTGGTCGCCGAAGCGGCGGCCCACGCCGAAGATGCCCAGGGTTCCGTTGTCGCTGGTCACCAATCGGCCATCGAGCCAGTAACGCCAGTCGGCATCGAACGCCCGGCGCGCTTGCAACGCAAATTCCATTGACTCATCGGTAGCGCCGAGGCCATCCAGCCGGCCGTCATCGGAGTCGCTTTCCTCTCGACCTTCTTCGAAGCCCACAACGGCCTCAAATAGCCAGGTGTCTGAGCGAAGACCACGCCATCCAAGTGCCTCTCCGGCCCAGAAGAAAATATCGTCGTCGTTGCGCCATTGCACCGCGCCTGCGGGGTCGACTTCGACGCCGAATTCATCGGACCCTTCGTAGGCCGTTTCGTATTCAACAGCCAGGCCAAGGCCGAAGGCGAAGCCATCTTCACCCTGGGTGAAGTCGTCAATCGAGGGCAGGGGCACCAGGGCGGTGTTTCCGTCCTGCGCCAGTGCGGGTTGCAGAAAAAGGGCCTGTAGGAGCGCGGCCGATAGTAAAGCTGTAGACGTTTTCATGTAAGTGTCCCCCCGTATGTAATGGCATAGCACGATTGCTCAGACGACACGACTTTTACGTACGATTTTTGGGAAAAGATTACCTGCCATTACTTCTTTCAGTGTATACCAGGGTAGGGCCGTCGGCTGGGAATCGAGCGCAGAGGGGAGGTCGGGCCAGGGAGGTGTCGGGCGGGTGCAAGATCAGTGTCTGGCCTGATAACTGGCCCGACTTATACGCTACAGTTATCTGTATGCGGTTCCGGAACGTAAACAGAGCCAGCAAGTCATTCAATCGGAGTCTGATGTGAACCAACCTGTATCCAAGCCGGAATCACCGCACCGCCTTCCCTGTCGTGGCTGTCTGCCGACCTGCAAGAACTTTGATCGCTGTGAGGGCAAGCCCTGGCGGGTGTTTGTGCCGCCGGCTCCCAAGAAGTAGCGCCGCATCCCTGCGGCGTGAAGGGGGAATCAGAACTGATAGCGGACCCGGCCAACCACTGAGCGGGCTTCGCCGGGGAAGCAGTCGCCCCGAGCCAGGCAAGTGGCTTGGAACTCTTTATCGGCGACATTGCGGGCGTTCAGGGTCAGGTCCCAGGGGCCGGTCTGGTAGCCGATCATCAGGTCGCCCAGGGTGTAAGAGGGCGTGCGGAGCTGATCGATGCCGTCCCAGCTCTCGCCCACGTAGCGAATGCCCGCACCGGCTTTGAAGCCTTCGAAACCGCCGGGGCGCCAGGTCAGCCAGGTGGACGCCTGCCGCTCCGGTACGCTGGCCAGTCGATAGCCTTCGGCGCTCTCGGTATCCAACTGGCTGGCGTTGAGCTCAAGGCTCAAGTCACCCATGAACACAATACCTTCCAGTTCCACACCGGTGATTGAAGCCTCGCCCCGTTTTTGCTGATACTCGCCCACCAGGGAGCTGGGGTCGTTCAGGTTGGACTGGGTGATGTCAAAGTAGGCCAGGGTGACCATGGCGGGGAAGTCACTGGGCTGATATTTGAAGCCGGCTTCCCACTGCTCGCCTTCCTGCGGTTCGAGCGGTTCGCCGCGACCGTTGGTTCCGATCACCGGATCGAAGGACTCGGCGAAGCTCACGTAGGGCGACAGGCCATTATCAAACTGATACAGGGCGCCGACACTGGTGCTGACCGCATCGTCACTCTGGGAGCTGGTGCCGCTGTTGGTTTCGGTATCGTCGAAACGTACCCCGGCGGTGATGCGCCAGTTGCCCACGCTGATCTGGTCATTGATATACAGGCCCAGGTCTTCGGTGGTGCTGTCCGGTGAAGCGGCGTAGGTAAACTCGCTGGCGGGGGGAATATTGCCGTATTGAGGATCAAACACGTTGATCCAGGTGCTGTCATCCAGCACGGCTCCGGTTGCCACATCGTAACCACGGGCATAGTCATAAAAGCCGCTTTCACCCAGAGTCACATCCTGATATTGGGTGCCGATCAGCACTTCGTGGAAGAGGGCACCGGTCTGGAAATTGGCGCGCAGGCGGGCGTCCAGTGCCGCCTGTTCCGAGGTGGACTTGCTGCCATAGAAGGAGCGCGGGACCAGCCCGTCGCCATACAGGCTGCCATCGGTATTGCGCACGTAACGGTCGCCGCCGATGAACGCGGTCCAGGCCTGCTGATAGTCGGCCTTCGCATCGGTGTAGCGGGAGGTCAGCTCCAGGCTCCATACCGAGTTGAATTGGTGCTCCGCCAGCAGGGTGAACGAGGTGGTCTCGGTGTCGTAGTAGTTGAAGTCCGGATCGCCGGTGTAGGTGTCGTTGTCGATAAACTGGCCGTTGGGTGCCGGCAGTAGGGTGCCATACACCGGCAGAAACTGGGCGCCGACGTCGCTGTCGGTCTCGGTGCGGTTGAGCAGGGCGGTGACCCGGGTCTGCTGNNTCGGCTGCCAGGTGATCGACGGCGCGAATACCCGGGTATTTTCATCCACCTGATCNACCTGGGTGTCGGTATCGCGGTAGACNCCCACCACCCGATAGAGCCACTGTTCGTCAGANTCCATGGCGCCGGTGCTGTCGAANGCCANNTGCTGGCGATCGAAGCTGCCCAGTTCNGCCAGGANTTCGTGCGCGGANTCGGCTTTGGGCAGCTTGCTTACCACATTGACAATACCGCCGGGAGAACCCTGGCCGTACAATACCGANGCCGGGCCTTTGAGNACNTCNACCTGTTCCAGGGTNTAGACGTCCGGGCGGGTGTTNTTGTAATTGCCAAACAGCGATTGCAGNCTATCCTGATACTGAGGCACGTCCAGGCCCCGCACCTTTACCCAGTCGCCCCGGGTGGCNAAGCCGTAGNTTTTGCCGTAAACACCGGAAGAGTAGGTGAAGACATCGTCCAGGGTGATGGCNCCCTTGTCGATGATGTCCTGCAGCCCTTCAATCGACACCGAGCGNGCGGTTTCCATGATCGGGGTATCGGACTTCAGGGCGGAATAGCGGGACAGTTGCCCCGTCACCTGAATTTCCTGAATTTCCTGGATTTCAGGGGTAGCAGACTGGGCGTGGGTGTAGCCGGAAGCCAGCAGCGAGCCCACNGCNACGGCCAACAGNGAAGGACGGAACAAAGACACAGTAGTGATACTCCTANGGTGTGTNGAACAGAAATACATGACAANGATGATGCAAATGATAGTGATTAACATTTAAAGGGTCAAGAGAAATGATTTCNTGCGCCAGTTTGATGTCGATGATTCAGAGAGGTGAGCTATGAAACTATGGAAGCTGTGCGCCACCGCGCCGCTGTTGGCCGCGCTGTCCGCCTGTACCACGACCGGTGAGTCGGTCCCGTCGTTTTATGACGTGCTGGCNGAGACGGCGGGGCAGAATGGCCGTGCCTGCGTCCGTCACAGTGATATCCGGGGCTATGGCGTTCTGGATCACGACGTGATTTCCATCGACGGGCGGCGCAATTATTACCTGGCNACNGTGATGCCGGGCTGNAACGCGCTGGATACCTCGCCGTCCGCGCTGTTTGAAGAGCGCTTCAGCGANGTGTGCGGGGGCGGCATGCACAAGGTCTATGCCGGGGGNGATCACTGTACGATCCGCCAGATGTACGAGTTCGAGAACCGGGAGGCGGCATTCGAGGCGCACCGCAACGCCGTCGAGCGGTACGATGCGCTGCGCGAAGCCGCTGAGCAGGANTGATGNGGCTCGGGGTTANTCCCCGTTGATCGGCCCCGGCGCTTTCTCGTGTTCTGACTGCTGCAGAGCCCAAAGCTCGGCGTAGCGCCCGCCGCGCTGCAGNAGTTGGGCATGATCNCCCTGTTCCACCAGTNTNCCTTCGTCCAGAACCAGAATGGTGTCGGCGTCGACNATGGTCGACAGCCGGTGGGCGATGACCAGGCTGGTATGCCCGGAAGACACTTCCCGCATGGCGGCCACAATGGCGGCTTCCGCGCGGGAGTCGAGGGCGGAGGTGGCCTCGTCAAAAATCAGAATCGGTGCGCCCTTGAGCAGNACCCGGGCGATGGCGATNCGCTGNTTNTCGCCNCCNGANACNTTCAGNCCCCGNTCNCCNACCANNGTCTGATCNCCCTGGGGCAGGGCGGCAATAAANCCNTCCAGGTGGGCCATNCGAATNGCCCGNTCNATGGCNTCATCNGANGCCGANGGNTTNCCGTAAGCGATGTTCTCCCGAATGCTGGTATTGAACAGAACCGTGTCCTGGGGAACGATGGCAATGGCACGGCGNAGGCTGTCCAGGGTCACTTNGCGAATGTCCTGNCCATCAATGGTGATGNGNCCGTCNTCGATGTCATAAAACCGGTACAGCAGTCGGGCNATGGTGCTTTTCCCGGCGCCNGAGGCGCCGACGATGGCGACCCGTTGCCCGGCCTGCACNTGAAAGTCCAGGCCTTTGAGAATCGGCCGATCGGTGTGGTAGCCAAACGACACCTGGTNNAANCGCACCTCGCCTCGTTGCACCGTCAGNTCGCGAGCNTCGGGTGCATCTTCAATGNNAGGTTCGCGNTGCANTAGGCCCAGCATGTTTTCCAGNTCCGTCAGCGCCCGNCGCATTTCCCGATACACAAAACCGAGAAAGTTCAGGGGAATGAACAGCTGGATCATATAGGCGTTGACCATGGCCAGGTCACCCAGGGTCATGGTTTTGTCGATGACCGANTGGGTGGCCATGATCATCATCCCGGTAATGGCNGCGGCGATNATCAATGCCTGCCCGGAGTTCANNGCCAGTAGNGACAGACGGTTTTTGAGTTTGGCTTTTTCCCACTGTTCCAGAAAGGTNTCGTAGGTCTGGGCCTCAAAGGTCTCGTTGTTGAAATACTTCACCGTTTCATAGTTGAGCAGNCTGTCGACNGCNCGGGTNTTGGTGGAGGAGTCGGCCTGGTTGGCCTCGCGNACAAAGCGGGTGCGCCACTCGGTGGTGACCACGGTAAAGCCGATGTAGATGATCACCGCCACCAGAATGATCAGGGCGTACCAGACGGAAAACGCCAGGGTAAAAATGGCGGNGACCATGACGATTTCAAACAGGGTCGGCACGATNTTGAACATCAGAAAGCGCATCAGAAAACTGNTGGCACTGGTGCCGCGCTCAATATCCCGNCTGATGCCGCCGGTCTGTCGGCTCAGATGGAAGTTCAGCTCCAACCGGTGCAGGTGTTCGAACACCCGCAGCCCGATCCGGCGCATGGCCCGCTCGGTGACCCGNCTGAAGATGGCGTCCCGCAGCTCNCCGAAGAATACCCCGCCAAAGCGCAAAAACCCGTAGATCAACAGAAAGGNGATGGGCAGTACCAGTTCGGGCTGCAGGCTTCGGTCCACNCCATCAATGATATGCTTGAGCGCCCAGGGCATGGCNAGNGTNGCCCCTTTGGCGGCCAGCAATGCCGTAATGGCCAGGACCACCCGACCTTTGAAGTCCCAGAGGTAGGGCCAGAGATAACCCCATACCTCCCGCAGGTTCAGGCGGGGTATGCTGGCGTCTCGNGGTGGGGTTGGTCCGTAAGGGCGGCGCATTGGAAGCTCTCGGTTGCGGGTAAGCTGTGTGCGCATGATGCCAGCTTGGGTCAAAAAAATCTTTGCCCGCGTCCNGATTGTGATGCTGGCAAACAGGAATTCAAAATGATGGAGAACGACGAGTGACAGGATCTGAAACACGCCGGGAAATACTCAATATTGCGATTCTGGTGGTCAATCAGACGCTGTTTATGGTGGCGGCCATTACCGTGATGACGCTCAGTGGCGTGGTCGGTGGCCGNCTGAGCGACACTCCGTCACTGGCCACNCTGCCGATTGCCCTGACCATGGTNGGCGCGGTGGTGTCCACCTTGCCNGCGTCGCTNTTNATGAAGCGGGTAGGGCGCCGNCCGGGCTTTCTGGTNGGGGCACTGCTGGGNGGNTTGGCNGGCAGCCTTCTGTCATTCTGGTCCATTGCGGAGGGCACCTTCATCGGTTTTTGCCTGGGTAACNTNCTGGTGGGGNTGTATCAGGGNTTTGCCATGTACTACCGGTTTGCCGCNGCGGATGTGGCCCGTCCGGCGATTCGCAGTCGCGCCATNTCCTGGGTCATGGCCGGGGGTGTNGCGGCNGCCTTTCTNGGNCCGTGGAATGCCAGCGCCAACTATGAGTGGCTGACCTNGGTACCCGATGGTGGGCCCTATTTGGTGATGGCGTTTCTCGCGGTGNTGGCGAGCCTGTTATTGGCCCTATTGCGNGTGCCNCCNCAGGGTGAGCCNCNNNCCGACGANGTGNTGCGGCCCATGANGGACATTGCCGGNCAGGGTCGNTTTCAGGTGGCTGTGCTGGCCAGCGCGGTCGGCTACGCGATCATGATTCTGGTCATGACCGCGACGCCTNTGGCCATGCTCTCCAAAGGGTTCGAGATGGGGCAGGTNGCCACNATCATGCAGTGGCANGTNCTNGGTATGTTCGTGCCCTCGTTCTTCACCGGAAGNCTGATCGCCCGGTTGGGGCTTTANCGGGTGCTGATGGCCGGTGCCGGGGCGCTGCTNCTGTCGAGCGCAACGGCGGCCTCGGGGGNGAGCTTTGCCCACTTCTGGGTGGCCCTGGTGTTGCTGGGCATNGGTTGGAACTTTCTGTTTGTNGGNGGCAGCGTGATGTTGGCCGGCACTCACTCGGAGTCCGAGCGGGGCAAGGTTCAGGGGATCAATGACCTGATCGTNCTGTCGTTGGTGGCNATCGGTTCNCTGCTGGCGGGCACGCTGTTCCATCTGTGGGGATGGGTGGTGTTGAACCTGACCATGGTGCCGTTGGTTATCGCTGTGGTGGTGGCGCTTTGCGTCTGGCAGATACGGTCCTCGGCGCCGGCGGTATCTACCTGAGTTGGCCGGGGCGCGGCATGAAACCGCTCCCCGTGCCGACTATGGTTGCCACTGAAATTGGCCGCTGGTCAGCTGCTGAACCTCGTCCTGTAANGCNCCCACCTCGGCCTGGGGCACGGCGAGGGTCAGNCGNACCTGTTGTTGNTAGTCGACNTCAATNACNNCCAGCCCGCGCTGTTGGGCNCAGTGTCGAATCCGCTCCTCCAGAGCGAAGTCCACGGTAATGCTGATCTCGGTGCTCGGGGTGATCTCTCGCCACNGGGCGAGATCCAGCGNCTGGGATACCGCGCCGCCGTAAGCGCGCACCAACCCGCCAGCGCCGAGCTTCACGCCNCCNAAAATCCGCACAATCACCGCCAGGGTATCGCCNGCGCCNCGCTGGGTCAGNACATGCAACATGGGTTTNCCCGCCGTGCCGGAAGGTTCACCGTCATCGCTGAANGCCTGNCTGCGNGGNTGGTCCGCNGGGCCCAGAATATAGGCCCAGCAATAGTGGGAGGCNCCGGGTTGGGANTGGCGCAGTNCCTCGACATGGGCCAGTGCCTGGTCGCGCTCCTGAACCGGAAACAGGTAGGTGTGGAACAGGCTGCGCTTTTCTTCCAGGGTGTGCTGACAGGGTTCNGCCAGCACACGGTAGGGGGCTTGTGGGGGAGGGGTNTCGTTCATGGCGCCATTAAACCATAAATGGCGCCCGCTCTGGTGNCNGGTGGTANNGGAGTCAGAGCACNGANAGNGGCATNTTCAGCGTNCGGTTACTGCTGACTTTACGCTGGATGCGTTGCTGTTCGGTTTCCGCTTCCTGCGCGGCAATCTGTCGCTGTTCCTGCTGTTGATGCCAGGCNATGATGCTGTAGAAGTTGCGGATGTTGCGCACGTAGGTCACCGGNTCCCAGCCNCGGGCGTAGCCGTGNCGGGTGTACTTGTAGTAGGANCGCTTGGCNAGCAGNGGCAGGTGTTCGCGCACATCCACCCAGCGGTCCGGGTCGCCGCCCANNGCNTGGGTAATCTTGCGGGCGTCTTCCAGGTGNCCCATGCCCACGTTGTAGGCCGCCAGTGCCAGCCAGGTGCGGTCTTCACCCTGGATGCGCTCGGGCAGGCGATCGTACAGGTTGCGGAAGTATTTGGCCCCGCCGTGAATGCTCTGCTTGGGGTCGATCCGGTTATCGATGCCCATGTCGCTGGCGGCGGCCATGGTCAGCATCATCAGCCCGCGCACGCCGGTGCGGGAGCGGGCGTCGGGGTTCCAGTGGCTTTCCTGGTAGCTGATGGCGGCAAGCAGCTGCCAGTCCAGGTCAAATTCGTCGGCGGCTTCCTGCAGCAGGGTCTGCCACTGGGGCAGGCGCTTTTCCAGTCGGTAGGAGAACAGCAGGGCACCGCCGGTGGTGACTTCATCAATGTGGTCGTAGAACCGCTCGCTGATGGCCGCCAGGGTGCCGTCCTGTTTGATTCGGTCCAGATATTCCTCGGCCGCCTGGTACAGGCTTTCATCCCGACTGCGGGGAAAGGCCCAGGCCAGCTCCTGAGGTGCGCCCAGGTCAAAGGCTGCCCGTGCGCGCGGGAAGGTATGGCGGTTCAGTTCATAGGCGTTGGAGTCGACAATGGCATAGTCCACTTCACCGCTGTGCACTTTTTCCAGCAGGTCGATCATTTCGACTGAGGAGGACTCACGCCAGGTCAGGGCCGGGTAGTGAGTCTTGATGGCTTCAAGACGCTCAGCGTGGGAGGAGTTGGCGATGACCAGAATGTCTTTGCCGATCAGGTCCTCGACCGAACGGGGCGCCGGCTTGCGGCTGTTATACAGCACCTGCTGGCGGATGGTCATATAAGGTTGGTTGAAGCGCACGCGCTGGCGGCGACGCTCGGTGATGCTCAGTCCGGCGGCGGCAAAGTGGGTCTGGCCCCCGCCGACCTTGGTGAGCATGGTGTCGAGGCTCTCTTCATCCTCAATCACCAAACGCACGCCCAGTTCATTGGCGAACTGTTGCAGCAGCAGGTATTCAAAACCGGTCTGGCCGTGGGGACCTTCATAATAGGTGGTGGGGCCATTGCGGGAGATCACGCGCAATTCGCCCAAGGCGTAAACACGCTCNAGGGTGGTGGGCAGTTTGCTGCCGACCAGAAGCAGNCTGACGCTGATGANCGTCAGGCTGAAAAGATGTTTGGCGGCCGCCTGGATAAGGCGGGGGGTTTTGCGGACTTCCATTTACGGCTTCTCCTCTCCGATGTTGTCGGATGTGGCGCCAGATCCCATCTGGCCCGTGCAAAATTTGCGCAATTCTAAAGCTTGTGGCTGTGAACTGCTAGCTTGTTTTCTGATCAAAAATGGGTTATGCGGCNTGNCANCTGTTCAAATTTTAGCCGATCAGGCGGACTGTGTCGACTTGGGTGCCAGATTCCCGACGAACGGTTCCGTNGGGCGTGCGAGGTGGGCGCCCGGTAAGAGCTGCCATTGGCGGACATTTCAAGTACAATTGCGCCCTCTTCAAAACCCTCCGAACCTCTGAGGTCCTGATCGACATGCTGATTTTGCGCGGCGCCCCCGCACTTTCGTCTTTCCGCTCCGAAAAACTCCTGGCCGGCCTGCAGGCCCGGGTTCCCGCCATTACTGGCCTGAGCGCCGAATATGTGCACTTTGCCGACCTGGACAGTCCCCTGTCGGACGACCAGCAACAGACGTTGGCCCAACTGCTGACCTANGGCCCCAAACCGGAAACCGAGGCGGGTCACGACGGCCAGCTGTTTCTGGTGGTGCCCCGTCCCGGCACCATTTCGCCCTGGGCATCGAAGGCGACGGATATCGCCCGCAACTGCGGTCTGACTCAGGTTCGTCGCCTGGAGCGCGGNACAGCGTTCTATGTNAACGGTGAATTTGGCGACACGGATCACTCGGCCATCGCCGAGCTGCTGCACGATCGGATGGTGGAAACCGTGATGTCGGAGCTGGAGCAGGCCAGCCGTCTGTTCCAGAAGCAGGAGCCNGCGCCGCAAACCAGCGTGGATATCCTCTCCGGTGGCCGCGAGGCNCTGGTGGTGGCCAACCGGGAGCTGGGCCTGGCCCTGGCGGACGATGAGATCGATTACCTGGTGGAGAGCTTCCAGGGCCTGGGCCGCAATCCGGTGGATGTCGAGCTGATGATGTTTGCCCAGGCGAACTCCGAGCANTGCCGCCACAAGATTTTCAACGCNTCCTGGACCCTGGACGGCGAAGATCANCCGCGCAGCCTGTTCAAGATGATCAAGAACACCCACGAGCAGGGCGGCGAGCAGGTGNTGTCCGCCTACGCCGATAACGCGGCGGTGGTGGAGGGGCCGGAAGCCGGGCGCTTCTANCCGGACCCGGANTCNCAGACTTATGGCTTCCATCAGGAGCCGATCAACCTGTTGATGAAGGTGGAGACTCACAATCACCCCACGGCCATTGCCCCCTTCCCGGGAGCGGGTACCGGTGCCGGTGGTGAAATCCGGGACGAAGGCGCCGTGGGCCGGGGTTCCAAGCCCAAGGTGGGCCTGAACGGGTTTACCGTCTCCAACCTGCAGATCCCCGATTTTGAGCAGCCCTGGGAACAGAGCTACGGTCGCCCCGGCCGTATCGCCAGCCCCCTGGACATCATGCTGGAGGGCCCGATTGGTGGGGCCGCCTTTAACAACGAATTTGGCCGTCCCAACATCAATGGTTACTTCCGGACCTTCGAGGACGACTTTGACGGCGAGCGTCGCGGCTACCACAAGCCGATCATGCTGGCCGGTGGTTACGGCAACATCAAAACCGAACACGTCGACAAGCCGCCGTTTANNGCNGGCGCCAAACTGGTGGTGCTCGGNGGCCCGGCCATGTTGATCGGCCTGGGTGGTGGTGCTGCTTCCTCTATGGATTCGGGTAGCTCCACNGANGATCTGGACTTCGCNTCGGTGCAGCGNCAGAACCCGGAAATCGAGCGTCGCTGTCAGGAAGTGATTGACCGCTGNTGGCAGCAGGGCGCCCAGAANCCTATNGCCTTTATTCACGATGTGGGTGCNGGNGGTCTGTCCAACGCCTTCCCCGANCTGGTGAAAGACGGTGGCTGCGGNGGCGCNTTNGAGNTGCGCAATGTNCCCAANGACGAGCCGGGCATGAGCCCNCTGGCNATCTGGTGTAATGAATCCCAGGAGCGCTACGTACTCGCCATTCAGCCCGAAGANCTGGAGCGCTTTGAAGCCNTCTGCCAGCGCGAGCGNTGCCCCTANGCNGTGGTGGGTGAGGCNACCAGCGAGAAGCACCTGCTGGTGAACGACAANCACTTCGATGCCAAGCCGGTNGATNTGCCCATGTCCGTGCTGTTTGGCAAACCGCCCAANATGCACCGCAGCGCCGAGCGCTATCAGGCGGCCACCCAGAGNTTNGGCACNGCCGAGCTGGACCTCAATGANGCNGCCGAGCGGGTGCTCAAGCANCCGGCGGTGGCCAGCAAGAACTTCCTGATCACCATTGGTGATCGCTCGGTNACCGGCATGGTNGCTCGNGACCAGATGGTCGGCCCCTGGCAGGTGCCGGTGGCGGACTGCGCNGTGACCACGGTCAGTTACGACAGCTACCGGGGCGAAGCCATGAGCATGGGCGAGCGCACGCCNGTGNCGCTGCTGGANGCGCCGGCCTCGGGTCGGNTGGCNATTGCCGAAGCCATNACCAACATTGCNGCGACCCGCATCGAGAAGCTNTCGGACATCAAGCTGTCCGCCAACTGGATGTGCGCGGCGGGCCANAAGGGCGANGACGAAAAACTCTACCGCACCGTCGAGGCGGTGGGTATGGAGTTGTGNCCGGCNCTGGGNATCACCATTCCGGTNGGNAANGACTCCATGTCCATGCGCACCGCCTGGCAGGANGANGGTCAGGANAANGCNGTGACCGCGCCGCTGTCGCTGGTGATNTCNGCGTTCTCNCCCGTGCTGGATGTCCGNCAGACGGTCACCCCGCAATTGCNNCTGGATAANGGNGANACCGACCTGATTCTGGTGGATCTGGGTAACGGCAANAATCGCCTNGGCGGTTCCATTCTGGCNCAGGTNTATAACCAGATGGGTGANCAGTCCCCGGACCTNGACAGCGCCGANCANNTGAAAGGNTTTTTCAACGCGGTTCAGGCNAGTCTGGCCGANGAGCAGCTGTTGGCNTANCACGACCGCAGTGANGGNGGNCTGTTNGCGACCCTGGTGGAGATGGCCTTTGCCGGCCANTGCGGCCTGGANGCNGACCTGACCGGGCTGGGTGACGACGCTCTGGCGGCGCTGTTCAGTGANGAGCCGGNTGCGGTATTGCAGGTCCGGCGNGAANANCGCGATNCNGTGCTNGCCCGCTTTGAGCAGGCCGGGGTACCCGCCAGCGTNATCGGCCAGCCNAATGATGANGATTGGGTGCACCTCAAAGCCGACGGCGAGCTGATCTTTGATCAGTCCCGGGCCATTCTGCAAACCCTCTGGGCGGAAACCAGCTACCGCATGCAGGCCCTGCGGGATAACCCCGAGTGCGCCCGCCAGGAGTTTGAACAACTGCTGAGCGATGATCCGGGCCTGAGCGCCGAGCTGACCTTTGATCCCGCCGAGGACATTGCCGCGCCCTATATTCAGACCGGTGCCCGCCCGGCGATTGCCGTGCTGCGCGAGCAGGGCGTCAACGGTCAGGTGGAAATGGCGGCCGCGTTTGATCGCGCCGGTTTCCAGGCGGTGGACGTGCATATGAGCGATATTCTCTCCGGCCGTCGTTCGCTGGAGGAGTTCAAAGGGCTGGTGGCCTGTGGTGGTTTCTCCTACGGTGATGTGCTGGGTGCCGGTGAGGGCTGGGCTAAAACCATTCTGTTCAATCCCCGCGCCCGGGATCAGTTTGCCGCCTTCTTTGACCGGGCGGACACCTTCAGTCTCGGCGTGTGCAACGGCTGTCAGATGATGTCCAACCTCAAGTCCCTGATACCGGGGACTGAGCACTGGCCGCACTTTGTGCGCAACCGCTCCGAACAGTTCGAGGCCCGTGTCAGCCTGGTCCGTATCGACGAATCGCCGTCGGTGTTGCTCAAGGGCATGGCCGGTTCTCATCTGCCGGTGGCGGTGGCCCACGGCGAGGGTCGGGCGGAATTTTCCGCCGATCAGTTGTCACAGTGTGACACCAGTGGCCTGGTATCCCTGCGTTATCTCGACAATCACCTGGCGGTGACCGAGCGCTACCCGGCCAACCCGAATGGATCGCCGAAAGGCATCACCGGGGTGACCAGTCGCGATGGCCGGGTCACCATCATGATGCCGCACCCGGAGCGGGTTTACCGCTCGGTGACCAATTCCTGGCACCCGGACAGTTGGGGCGATGATGGCCCCTGGTTGCGTATGTTCCGCAATGCCCGGGTCTTTGTAGACTGATCAGAAGAGGCGGGTTATGCAGCGTCGTATTTCCGGTGGTTTTTGCTGGCTTGGCTTACTGGCCGTAAGCCTGCTGATGGCGGGCTGCGCCAGTACGCCGGAATCCGAGGAGCGTGAGCGCGCCGGGTCGACGGGTGACGACGACGCCCTGGTGGCCACCCTGGATGACCCCGCACTGGACGGTGTGTTTGTGGTGCCGGGGGTGGATTTCAGCGGCTACAACTCCCTGCGGGTGCCGGCGCTGAACCTGGATCAGTGGCGCCCGGCCGGCCGGGAGTTACCGCTCAAAGACCTGAATAGCAACGATCGCCAGTTTTTCCGTCAGACCTATACCGAGTCCCTGGTGCATACCCTGGTGATGCGCGGAGATTATGCTCTCGCCATGGATCCCGGGCCGAGTGTGCTGGAGGTGCGAGGGCAGCTGCGCCAGGCGGTTCAGGCGCCGGAGGAAGGTTCCGGGGCGCCGCGTGGCACCATTGTGATGTTGCTGACGCTCGATCTGTACGACAGTGTATCCGGCGATCTGGTGGCCACCATGACCAGCCGGCAGCCGATCGATCGCTCATTGAATGAACGCAACAGTCCCCTGACGGCCATGCAGGTTCAGAGGGCGTTTCTCGAATGGATGGTGTGGTTTCGGGAGGAGTTGGACGCGTTGCGTCGGTAGGGGGATTGTCACGGCGGATGCGCGCTTCGCGCTTATCCGCCCTACGAATAGCACGGAGTTCGCGTAGGGCGGATAAGCGCCGCCAGGCGCGCATCCGCCGTAACTATACGTGGCCTTAAACCTTACTCGTGGTTAATCACCATCACATCGTCATCCAACCCCGCAATCAGACGCTCGGCGGTGTTACCACGACGTGAAGTGGTCATACCGTTCTGCCCCAGGGTACCCATCACCACCAGGTCGGCATTGATCTCATCCGCCACCTCGGCAACCACTTCCGATGTATAGCCGTTGTTCACGTGAATACGATCCTGCTCCAGACCGGTTTCACGCACCAGGCGGCCGCGATCCGGGTAGTTCATGGAATCCAGGTAAGCATTCACAACGTGCAGCTCGGCATTGTAGAGCTGGGCGTAATGACGGGCCTGCTCCAGAATGATTTTGTTCAGCTCGCGCTGTACCTCACGCTGCGCCTGGAAGTTGACCGCTGCCAGAATGACCTTGCGGGCTTCTTTGGCGCCCGGACGGATCAGGACCACAGGGCAGGGCGCCCCTTTGAGCAGCTCCCACTTGGATTCGGTAAAGGTGAAGCGGGTGTAGTTCACCTTGGCGTGTACCGGCAGGTAAATCAGGTCGGCACTGAAGCGCTTGGCGGACTGCATGATGGAGGCCTGCCACTCGCTGGACCAGGACACTTCGATCAGGTACTCAATGCCGGCATCTTCCAGAGGCTTCTTGATCATGGCATCGAACCAGCGCTGGTCGCGGAACAGCTTGTCGTTACTGGCCCGGGTATCCACCGCGTCACCGTCAACGGCGACGAACACATAGACGTAGGGTTTTACATCAAGCAGCTTGGCGGTTACCGCCACGCGCTCCAGGGCGATGTGCTGCTCGTCGTTGGGATCGACAACGACAAAAATTTTCTGCTGAGGGGTCGTCATAGTGGCTCCTGCTGTGGTTCGAATTCGATACCTTGATTGTTTTTAGTGTTAAACGCTAAGCATAGCAATCGGAGAAACGTTTTTACAGAGATAATTTTTCCCCCGGGGTCATGGGGTTAGCGACGAATTTGGATTACCATGGGGGCAAAAGTTCCCCACTATGACAGGAGATGAACACCATGCCGAATGACAAGCAGTGGCAGAGACGGTCGGATGAATGGGTCAAGGCGAGCCATGAGTCCCGCAAGCGCAAGGAAGAGGAGCGCCGTCAGCGCAATAGTGGCCACCCGAAGCGGTCAGCACAGGAGAAATAAGCGGCCCTGGGGCCGCCTACACTGGTTCAGAATCCTCGGTCTCGCCCGGCATGGGCGGGGTCCAGCCCCCCAATTGCTTCCACTGGTTGACGATATAGCAGAACAGCTCGGCGGTCTTCTCGGCGTCGTAACCGGCGCTGTGTGCCGCGCTGTTGCTGAACTCTATACCGGCTACCCGGCAGGCCTTGGCGAGCACGGTCTGTCCGCAGGCCAGCCCGGCCAGGGTCGCGGTATCAAAGCAGGAAAAGGGGTGGAAGGGGTTGCGCTTGATGTTGCAGCGCGCCACAGCGGCATTGACAAACCCCAGGTCGAAATGGGCGTTATGCGCCACCATCACCGCCCGGGTGCAGCCATGGGCGCGTACCGCGCGGCGTATCGCCTTCATCAGGTCCGGCATCACCATGGATTCCGGTTCGGCGGGGCGGTCCGGGCTCTCCAGGTCGATGCCGGTGAAATCCAGGGCCGATTGCTCGATATTCGCGCCTTCAAAGGGGTCGACGTGGAAGTCGAAGGTCTCGTCCGGGCGCAGCGTGCCGTCCTCGTCCATAGTGAGGGTGACGGCGGCAATTTCCAGCAGAGCGTCGGTGGCGGCGTTGAANCNCCCGGTCTCGACGTCAATGACGACCGGCAGATAGCCGCGAAAGCGGCTCGCCATGGGTGAATTCGGGTCTTTGGCGGCTTCCGGTTGATTCACGCCNCCCCCTCAGTCCNAGTGGTCGTCAGTTTCCAGCGCAGCGCGTCGCNNGCACCCAGTGGCACCACTTCGGTGTCCGCCATGGGCAGCGATGGTGGCAGTTGCCACTCGGTCCGGGTCAGGGTGACGGTGTCGGTATTCCGGGGCAGACCGTAGAAATCCGGCCCGAAATGGCTGGCAAATGCTTCGAGTTTGTCCAGCGCTCCGGCGTCTTCAAACACCTCGGCGTAGAGCTCAATCGCCGAATAGGCGGTGTAGCAACCCGCACAGCCGCAGTCGGCTTCCTTGCGGCCCTTGGCGTGAGGTGCCGAGTCGGTGCCCAGAAAGAACTTGGGGCTGCCGCTGGTGGCCGCTTCAATCAGCGCCTGCTGGTGGCGGTTGCGCTTGAGAATCGGCAGGCAATAATAGTGTGGCCGAATGCCGCCCACCAACATATGGTTGCGGTTGTAGCGCAGGTGGTGGGCGGTAATCGTGGCGGCGACGCGATCGCCGGCCTGGCGGACAAAATCGACCGAGTCGGCCGTGGTGATGTGCTCCAGCACCGTGTGCAGCGCCGGAAAGTCGGCGACCAGGCGGCTGAAGGTGCGCTCCAGAAAGATCCGCTCACGATCAAAAATATCGATGTCGGAGTCGGTCACTTCACCGTGTAACAGAAACCGCAGCCCCTCTTTCTCCATGGTCTCCAGCACCGGGTAGAGCCCGTCAATGTCGGTCACACCGGAGTCGGAGTTGGTGGTGGCGCCCGCCGGGTAGAGCTTGCACGCGACCACGCCGGCGGCCTTGGCAGCGCGAATGTCTTCCGGGGTCGTGTTGTCGGTNAGGTACAGCACCATCAGNGGCTCAAATTGGCTGCCGGCCGGTCGGGCGGCCAGGATGCGATCCCGATACGCCACGGCGGCTTCGGCCGTGGTGACCGGCGGCACCAGATTGGGCATGANAATGGCGCGCTGGAACTGCGCAGCCGCATCACCCACGGTTCGCGGCAGGGCATCGCCATCGCGCAGGTGGATGTGCCAGTCGTCGGGGCGGGTAAGGGTCAGTTGCTGAGTCATGGACACCGTCGTTGGGCTGGAATCGGGCTAAAGAGCGGGCATGCTACCAAAATTGCCGTTAAAGCGCAGCCATCCGGTGCCGATAGAGACGGTATGAGTGTGAGACAGCCGATGAGCGATAACCCATGATGACGCCTTCAGGGCCCCGTGTTGTGCCGCAGTACCGCAATAACGTCCGGTGGGTACCGCTATGGTGTCTGCTGTCGGCATGCGTGCTGGTGGTTGGGGCGCGAGCCGAGCAGTTTCGCGGTCCGGTTGCCGACGCAAGCTGGCACTTGGACGCGTCCGTGTTCGAGTGTCGTCTGGTTCAGCCTATTCCCCGGTTTGGCAGCGCGGTATTTACCCGTCGGGCGGGCGAGGCGCAGCGGTTTGTGTTGCAGCAGGCCAACCGGCATCTGGCAAACGGTGAGGCTCAGATCCGCTCCGAGCACCCCGAGTGGCGCGAGACCGCTCAGCCCGAGGCGTTGGATGCGGTATCGGTGCAGTCCGGCGCCCAGCCTCTGGTTGTGGACTGGCAGCGCTCCCAGCGGCTGGCGGCGGAGTTGCGCACCGGGCGACGCCTGATCATTTCTTATGCCCCCTGGGATGGACGCGAGCAAATGGCGGAAATNGTGCTCGAGCCGGTGGGATTCCGCGCGGGTATGGATGGNTTTAACGACTGTCTGTCCGGATTGTTACCGGTCAACTTTGATCAGGTGCAGCGCAATGCCCTGTACTTTCCCGCCGGTTATGTCGACCTTCCCGAGTCCGAGCTGGAAAAGCTGGACCGCATCGCGCTGTACGCCTCGGCNGATGATCGGGTAACCCATTTCTACGTGGATGGTCATACGGATGGCCTCGGACTCAGAGCCGAAAATCTCGAGCTGTCCCGGGAACGGGCGGAAATGGTTACCCAGTATCTGGTTGAGCGAGGCGTTCCCGAGCAAAAAATCATCACCCGCTGGCACGGAGAGCGCTATCCGGTTGGTTCGAATCGCGACCCGGNAGGTCGGGCCGAAAACCGGCGGGTTACGGTCCGTCTCGAGCGCCGGGACGAGCGCCTGTCTGCCCGGACAGATTGACCCCTCTCAGTTGCCCTTGACCTTTCNATATCCGCCCTCATTGTCGATNCNGACANATCAATNTAACGANCCATGGAATTTATGATGCCAGCTTCAGTCAAAGCTGGCGCTATCCATTGAACTTACCGTTATTGACTTGAGAGGAATGGTTCATGCCCCATACGAAGGTGTCCCGTTCGCCGCTGGCGGTTTATCTGATGAGTCTGNTCTGCCTGTTCGCGCTGGCATTGCCGGCACAGGCGCGCGACCTGCCGGATTTCACCGAGCTGGTGGAAGCGCATTCTCCCGCCGTGGTCAAAATTACGACTCAGGGCCGCGTAGAAACCGGGAACCGGATTCCCTATCAGGAAGACATTCCGGATATGTTCCGGGAATTTTTTGAACGGCGCATGCCCCAGGAGCGGGATGTGCGTTCCATGGGATCCGGGTTTGTGATCTCTGAAGATGGTTACATTCTGACCAACTATCACGTCATCGAAAACGCTGACAATATCTACGTGCGCCTGATCGACCGGCGAGAGTATACCGCCGAGGTGATCGGTACGGACGCCCGGTCTGATCTCGCCCTGTTGAAGGTGGATGCCGACGATNTGCCGTATCTGCGCTTTGCGGACTCCGATAGTGTCAAGGTCGGGGAATGGGTGCTGGCCATCGGCTCGCCCTTTGGNCTGGATTACTCGGTCAGCTCCGGGATCATCAGNGCCATTGGTCGCAGCATNCCCGGCCCGAACAACGATACCTATGTACCGTTCATTCAGACGGACGTGGCGATCAATCCGGGTAACTCCGGCGGTCCGCTGTTCAACCTCGACGGCGAAGTGGTGGGTATCAACTCCCAGATTTACACCCGCTCCGGTGGCTCCATCGGCCTGTCGTTCGCCATTCCGGCGGGGCTGGCCAAAGAAGTGGTGGCTCAGTTGAAAGACAAAGGCCGGGTGGANCGCGGNTGGCTCGGCGTGGTAATCCAGGGCGTGAATCGGGACCTGGCCCAGTCNTTTGGCCTGCGCCGGGCCACCGGGGCNCTGATTTCCAATATGGATCCCGAGGGTCCGGCGGCCCGCTCCGGCCTGGAAGTGGGCGATATNATTCTCNANTTTGACGGTCGCACCATCGGTGAGTCCGGNGATCTGCCCCCGCTGGTGGGGCGTACCGAGCCCGGCTCGGAAGTGCCCGTGGTGGTGATGAGACGGGGCGATGAGCGCACCATTGATGTGGAAATCGGCNTGTTGCCGGACCGGGACGGTCAGGTGGCCGANAGCGGCCCGGATGCCNCCNCNACGGGAGACCCCCTCGGCCTGATGGTGGAGGCGTTNCCCTCCGATGCCCANGAGNCCGGGGTNNTGGTGACCCGNGTNACTCGCGGTAGTGCCGCCGCCGGTGCCGGCTTGCGTCCCGGCGATATTATNACNCAGNTGGGNTATGANANNGTNGACTCNGTGAGNCGCTANCGGGCTCTGGTCAGCGATCTGCCCAAAGACAAGCCGGTNGCCGTGCGCTTCCTGCGCGATGGGCAGCCGGCGTTTACCACCCTGCGGATTGAGTAGCCCTGNACAAACCGGCCCAGGGACGGGCTGGCTGGCCGGGCTCCCCATAGCCGGGGTCAGCCAAATACGCTAAACTGGCCGCCTTTGTCCGGCGGCTCCATCGGGCTCCGGTAGTGCCCCCAACGGGCACCCGGCCCCTCCCGCCGTTTTGCCAACCGCACCAACCTAAGAATTTGACGCCCAGTGACTGATCTCAGCCATATCCGCAACTTTTCCATCATCGCCCACATTGACCACGGTAAATCCACCATCGCCGACCGCTTCATCCAGGTCTGCGGCGGTCTGACCGATCGGGAGATGGCCGAGCAGGTGCTCGACTCCATGGACCTGGAGCGCGAGCGGGGCATCACCATCAAGGCTCAGAGCGTGACCCTGAGCTATAAAGCCCGTGATGGCAAAACCTACCAGCTCAACTTTATTGACACCCCGGGGCATGTGGACTTTTCCTACGAAGTCTCCCGCTCCCTGTTTGCCTGTGAAGGGGCGCTGCTGGTGGTGGATGCCGGTCAGGGGGTGGAAGCCCAGTCCGTGGCCAACTGCTACACCGCCATCGAGCAGGGGCTGGAAGTGATTCCGGTNNTGAACAAGATGGATCTGCCCCAGGCCGAGCCCGAGCGCGTGGCCCAGGAAATTGAAGACATCATCGGGATCGAGGCCACCGAAGCGGTGCGCTGCAGCGCCAAGTCCGGCGTGGGCATCGAGGATGTTCTGGAAGAACTGGTGCGGCTGGTACCGCCGCCGGAAGGGGATGTGGACGCCCCGCTGCAGGCGCTGATCATTGACTCCTGGTTCGACAAATACATGGGCGTGGTCTCGCTGGTGCGGGTCAAGCAGGGCACCCTCAAGGTCAAAGACAAAATCATCACCAAGTCCATCGGCAAGTCCCACGTGGTGGACAGCGTCGGCGTGTTCAATCCCAAGCTGACCAAGCTCAAGGAACTCAAGGCCGGCGAAGTGGGATTTGTGATTGCCGGTATCAAGGACATTCTGGGCGCGCCGGTGGGGGACACCCTGACCCACGCCAATACGCCGGAAACGCCCGCGTTGCCGGGTTTCAAGAAGGTCAAGCCGCAAGTGTATGCGGGCATGTTCCCGGT
Source organism: Marinimicrobium sp. (assembly GCF_002695945.1). Classification (NCBI taxonomy): domain Bacteria; kingdom Pseudomonadati; phylum Pseudomonadota; class Gammaproteobacteria; order Cellvibrionales; family Cellvibrionaceae; genus Marinimicrobium; species Marinimicrobium sp. The sequence continues at coordinate 23,500 of NZ_NZQP01000011.1, forward strand.
CGATGCCGATGACTTTGAGGATTTCCGCGAGGCCCTGTCCAAACTGACGCTNAACGATGCCTCCCTGTTTTTCGAACCGGAAAGCTCCGATGCCCTGGGTTTTGGTTTCCGCTGCGGCTTCCTCGGGATGCTGCACATGGAAATCATCCAGNNGCGACTGGAACGGGAATACGACCTGGACCTGATCACCACCGCGCCGACCGTGGTGTATGAAGTGATCACCACCAAGGGCGAGACGCTGTATGTGTCCAGCCCCTCGAACCTGCCCGATCCGGGCGAGATCGAAGAAATGCGCGAGCCGATTGTCGAGGCCAACATTCTGGTGCCCCAGGAGTATCTCGGCAATGTGATCACCCTGTGCAGTGAAAAACGCGGCATGCAGAAAGACATGCAGTACACCGGCACTCAGGTCACGCTGCGCTACGACATGCCGATGAACGAAGTGGTGATGGATTTCTTCGATNGGCTGAAGTCCGCCAGTCGCGGCTTCGCCTCGCTGGACTACAGCTTCGACCGGTTTGAACCGGCCAACCTGGTGCGCCTGGATGTGCTGATNAACGGTGATAAGGTCGATGCCCTGGCGTTGATCGTGCACCGGGATCACTCCCAGAGCATTGGTCGCTCGCTGGTTGAGAAAATGAAAGAACTGATTCCCCGGCAGATGTTTGATGTCGCCATTCAGGCGGCCATCGGTGGCAATGTGATTGCCCGCTCCACGGTCAAAGCCCTGCGCAAGAACGTGACCGCGAAGTGTTACGGCGGCGACGCCTCGCGCAAGAAAAAGCTGCTGGAAAAGCAGAAAGCCGGTAAAAAGCGGATGAAGCAGGTCGGCCGGGTGGAGATTCCCCAGGACGCCTTCCTCGCCGTACTGAAGGTTGATAACTGATAACCATAATCATGGAACGCTTATGAGCAGCATTAACTTACCCCTGATTCTGACCCTGGCAGTGTTCGTTACGGGGTTGGTCTGGTTGTATGACNCCCTGGTNNTGGCCAAGCCGCGCAAGCAGAANCTTGANGCGGTNGANAANCAGTTNGAGCGCGCNAACCTGGCGGACANACANCAGAANGANGCCTATCNGCAAGCGCTNGAGGCGGCGGGCAAGGANCCNGTGTGGGTCGANTACTCCAANTCCTTCTTNCCGGTGTTGGCNCTGGTNTTTGTGTTGCGCTCATTTATNGCNGAGCCGTTTCAGATTCCCTCGGGTTCNATGGAGCCCACCCTGGAAGTGGGTGATTTTATCGTGGTGAACAAGTTCACCTACGGTATCCGNNTGCCGGTGCTGAACAACGAAGTGATTCCGGTCAATAAACCCGAGCGTGGTGAAGTGATGGTGTTTTTCCCNCCNCACCAGCCNGAGACTTANTTCATCAAGCGNGTNATCGGGTTGCCCGGNGATACGGTGACCTANATNGANCACCANCTGACCATCAANGGNGAGCCGGTGGANGAAGANGTCGTNGANGTCAANCGNTCCGCCCGNCCGGCCTATCGNGTGGTCCGGGAAACTCTGGGTGATAACACCTATACTGTGCGCAAGCACCTGGAGCCCAGCCGCTACAGNCGGTACGGTTCCTGGGTNGTGCCCGAGGGGCACTACTTCATGATGGGNGATAACCGNGATGGCAGTCACGACAGTCGGGGNTGGAACGAANTCAACCCCGGNAATGGCCCGGANCTGAGNTTTGTATCGGANGATGCCATTGTNGGTAAGGCGTTCGCCATCTGGATGCACTGGGATTCCNTGTTCAGTGTGCCGAGCTTCGAGCGCGCNGGCGCCATCCATTAACCGTTAGGCGTTCACCAAAGAGGGCGTACGCATGCAATTTCGACAATCTCAACGCGGCATTTCTACCCTTGGGTTCGTATTTGTGGTGCTGGTCGTCGTGGCCGTGCTGTTTACCGCCTTCAAGGTGGTGCCGGTTTACGCCGAGAACCGTTACATTACCGCGGCCCTCAAGTCGTTGGCCAGGAATAACAATGACCTGTTCAGCATGAGCCCGTCGGATATTCGCTCCCAGCTCACCAAATTCTATACGGTCAACAATGTCCGTACCGAAGGCCGGCGCAATATTGATATTGATAAGCGCGCCAGTAAGGTGTTGATCACCATCGCCTACGAAGAGCGGATTCCCTTCATCCATAACATTGAGCTGGTATTCACCTTCAATAATCAGCTCGACAGCTCTGCCCCTGAGCGGTGCTGTAAACCCCTAGAAAGCAACAGTGGTAATTAGTGTCCGACCTTCTCAAACAACGCTTGCAGGCCCGCTTGGGTTACGAGTTTCGTGACCCGGCCCAGCTTGACCTGGCACTGACCCATCGCAGTCACGGTGCCCGCAATAACGAACGCCTGGAATTCCTGGGTGATTCCATCCTCAACTTCATTATCGGTGAGGCGCTCTACCGGCAGTTTCCTGAGGCAAGGGAAGGGCAGTTGAGCCGTTTGCGCTCCCAGATGGTCAAAGGAGAAACCCTGGCCATGTTGGCGCGCGAGTTTGAGCTCGGCGAATGCCTGCGCTTGGGCGAAGGGGAAATGAAAAGTGGTGGCCACCGCCGCGAGTCGATTCTCGCCGATACGGTGGAAGCCCTGATCGGGGCCATTTACCTGGAATCCGGCTTTCAGGTCTGTGCTGAACGAGTCAATGCCTGGTACCAATCCCGCCTTCAGGCACTTTCCCTGGCTCAGCCCGCCAAGGATGCCAAAACCCGCTTGCAGGAATTTCTCCAGGCGCACAAGCTGCCGCTGCCGGAATATGACGTGGTCGAGGTGGAGGGCGAGGCCCATGCGCACCAGTTTACGATCGAGTGCCGGGTGACGCCCATCAAGGAAGCCGTTCGGGCCCAGGCCAGCAGTCGGCGAGTGGCCGAAAAACAGGCGGCGGCGGAAATGCTGGAAAAGTTGCAGAAAATCACCCTCAAACCGAAGCGCAAGGGTTAGGCCATGACAGATTCAAAACAACGTTGCGGCTATGTGGCCATTGTGGGCCGCCCCAATGTGGGCAAATCCACACTGCTCAACCATATGCTCGGCCAGAAGGTCAGCATCACCTCCCGCAAGCCCCAGACGACCCGGAACAATGTTCAGGGCATCAAGACNGANGGCGANACCCAGATCGTCTTTGTCGATACACCGGGGCTGCATCGGGCGGAAACCAAGGCCATCAACCGCTACATGAACCAGGCGGCAACCACCGCCATCAAGGACGTGGATGTGGTGATTTTTCTGGTGGACCGACTGGCCTGGACCGAGGAAGACGAAATGGTGGCGCAGCGGCTGGAAAACCTTTCCTGTCCGCTGATTCTGGCCATCAACAAGGTCGACAAGATTGAACAGAAAGACACACTGTTGCCGCACCTGCAGAAGCTGAGCGAGCGGTTTCCCAAGGCGGAAATGATCCCGCTGTCCGCGTTGCGCAACACCAACCTGGATCGGCTCGAGGACTTGATTGTCGAGCGGTTGCCGGAGGGGATACACCTGTTTCCGGAAGATCAGCTGACGGACAAAAGCTCGCGCTTCATGGCAGCGGAAATGGTGCGTGAAAAAATCACCCGCCAGCTGGGTGATGAGCTTCCCTATCAGATGGCGGTGGAAATCGAAGAGTTCAAAGACGATGGCCGGATTCTGCACATCTCCGCTGTGGTGCTGGTGGAGCGGGATGGCCAGAAGCGTATTCTGATTGGCGACCGTGGCGAGCGTATCAAGCAGATTGGTCAGCAGGCCCGACTGGATATGGAAAAACTGTTTGATCAGAAGGTGATGCTCAAGCTCTGGGTCAAAGTGAAATCGGGTTGGTCCGATGACAGCCGCGCCCTGCGCAGTCTGGGTTACGACGACCTGTAACGGCGGGGGCGCGNNATGCGCATNGAGTTCCAGCCCGCNTATGTATTGCACACCCGTCCNTACCGGGANACCAGCCTGTTNCTGGATCTNTTGACGCCGGATTNTGGCCGGATTGGCGCCGTCGCCAANGGGGTGCGCCGGGGTAAAAGCCAGCGTCGCCCCTTGCTCAACCCCTTCATTCCCATACTGGTCTCGCTCGGTGGCCGNAGCAGCCTGAAAACCCTCACGGCGGTGGAGGCGGANGGTATCGGNCATCGGCTGGCCGGCCTGTCGCTCTACAGTGGCTTTTACGTCAATGAGCTGATTGTNCGTCTGCTCGGAGAGCAGGANCCCAACCCNGATCTGTTTGACGATTACCGNTGGACGATGAATGCCCTGTCCACCAACCCGGCGGATGCCTCGCCNGAGCCGGTATTGCGTCAGTTCGAGTGGCGCCTGCTGGANGGNNTGGGNTANGGGATCAGCTTTACCGAGGANGCGGACACCGGCGAACCGGTGCGCGCCGACGCTCTCTATCGCTTCGACCCCGAAGCCGGCTTCATTCCCACCTANAGTAGCCGTGANCCGCAGGANACNCCCAAGCTGTTTGTGGGNNCGGACCTGCTGGCCTGCGCCCAGGCCGACTTTTCCGAGCCNCAGACNCTGATGACCGCCAAGCGCCTCAGCCGACTGATGCTGCACCCGCTGTTGGGGAGTAAGCCATTGAAAAGTCGGGACCTGTTCCGCCCGGCCTGATGGTAGNGGCATCGCTTTGGGCTGCTTTGCAACCGGTGCCAAAGCTAATTATTGTATTATAATAGGGCGTTTCGTAGAATGACCGGTACGAATAACGCTGATAACGACAACGATAGAAGGTATGGATTATGACGAGTATCTCTCCTCTGCGACAGCTGTTGGCCGGGGGCGCCCTGGTGGCTGCCGGACTGGGCCTGGTTGCCTGTTCCGAGGCGCCTGANGAANCCTCCTCNGCCAACGCNANNGTCGACAACGGATTGCCTGAGTATCAGGTNCCCCTGGTCGANTTCGGGGCCGATCCCTGGATTCANCGCACCGAAGACGGTCAATATTACTTTATTTCCACCGCGCCGGAGTTNGANCGGATCGANCTGGTCACNGCCGANACNCTCAATGGNCTGGCNGACGCCGAGCCCAANGTGATCTGGCAGCGTCCGGACGAAGGNCCCACNGCNGGGAACGTCTGGGCACCGGANCTGCACCGTATTGATGGCGTCTGGTATGTGCANGTNGCGNTGGGNCACGGCGATCAACCNTTCCGCATGCGGATGCATGTNCTGTCGAANNCCAACGAAGACCCGATGACCGGNGAGTGGACCGACGAGGGNGCNATCGAGACNCCCTGGGAGAGCTTCTCCCTNGATGCCACNACCNTTGAGCACAANGGCAAGCGNTANCTGATNTGGGCCCAGNGNGATCAGCAGGNGCGNTACAATTCCGCNCTCTACCTGGCCGAAATGGACAGCCCNACGTCCATTACCGGNCCGGTGATCGCCATTACCGAGCCCGAGCTCGATTGGGAGCAGGTGGGCTACAAGGTCAANGAAGGNGCNNCGGTGCTCAAGCGCAACGGCCGGATTTTCGTGACCTANTCNGCNGCGGCCACGGATCACAACTATGCNGTGGGTCTGGTATGGGCGGATGACGACGCCGATCTGACCGATCCCGCCTCCTGGAANAAATCCCCCGAGCCGGTGTTCCACACCAACGAGTCTCTGGAGCGTTTCGGCCCCGGNCACAACAGCTTCACTGTGGCGGAAGANGGCGAGACGGACCTGATGGTCTANCACNCTCGCAGCTACAANGANCTNAAGGGCAANCCGCTGACCGATCCCAANCGCCACGCCCGGGTGCGGGTGATCGGATGGGATGAGGACGGNTTTCCGGAGTTCTANCAGAACCGNCCGGACAACCACCACCTGAACNCCGAGCAGTACGAAGATTCCANTGCGGACGCCTCTGAGTATGGCCGCGCNTANATCAGCAANGANTCGTTNGGCGAGNTGCCCGACGGCCGCGAAGTGANCCGNTTCACCCTGAACAATGGTGAAGGCATGGAGGTCAAGCTGATGAACTACGGNGGCATCATCACGCACCTGACCGTACCGGATCAGAACGGTGAGCTGGATAACGTGGTANTGGGNTTTGAGACGCTGAACGANTATCTGGAACAGAACCCGCCGTACTTCGGCGCGCTGATTGGNCGCTATGGCAACCGTATNGCCAACGGCCGNTTTGANCTGAACGGTGAGACCATCACGCTGGATCAGAACGACGGCGACAACCACCTGCACGGTGGGGTTGTGGGCTTTGATAAGAAGCTGTGGGACGCCANNTTTGTCTCCGACGAGCGGGGNCTGGCGGTCGAGCTGTTCCTGCTGAGCGAAGACGGGGATCAGGGTTATCCGGGTAATCTGGAAGTGACCACCCGTTATGTCCTGACCGATGATAACGAGCTGATCACGGAATTCCGCGCGGAAACCGACAAGGCGACGCCGGTGAACCTGACCCAGCANACNTACTTCAANCTNTCNGGTGAAGGCAAGATTCTGGATCACACTCTGCAGATCAATGCCGATCGCTACACNCCCGTGGACAGCGGNCTGATNCCNACCGGCGAGCTGGCACCCGTTGCCGGTACCCCGCTGGANTTCACCGAGCCCAAGCCGATTGGCNNNGACATNAANGCGGATCATCCACAACTGATGCGCGTGGGCGGTGGTTTTGACCACAACTTTATTTTGAACCGCGAGGGTCAGGATGGGTTGATCGTAGCGGCTCGTGCCGAAGATCCGAACACTGGCCGGGTGCTGGAAGTGTTGACCGAGGAGCCGGCGATTCAGTTCTATTCCGGTAATTTCCTGGACGGCTCGCTGTCCGATGGCGAGCGCGAGTTTGTCCTCCACGGCGGCTTCTGCCTGGAGCCCCAGCACTATCCGGATTCACCCAACCAGCCGGAATTCCCGAGCACCATTCTGGAGCCGGGTGAGGTGTATGAAACCAGCATGAGCTTCCGGTTTGATGTGAAGTAAAACGTTCGAAAGAACGGAGCGCATGAACCGCCCTTGGCTGTAGGCCTTGGGCGGTTTTTTTATTAGGAGGTTTTTTTACAGGTGCTTCGTCGCGGAGTGCTGCGGAAGGGTACACCGCTTTGGGACACGCTGTGAATACATCCCTGTACGCTCGATCACCCGCCGTCCAGGCGGGTGACGGTCCCAAAGCGGTGTACCCTTCCTCCGCCAGTGCCGAATTAGGCCGTGTTAGAAATAGATCATTTGGAATGCTTGGCTCCCACCTCCTCATGCTGCGTAGGGCGGGTAAGCGAAGCGCACCCGCCGTTACCCTTGCGTTACGCCACATCAATGTTCTGTATGGGTGTCCAAGTGCGGGAACGGCGGGTGCGCGCTTTGCGCTTACCACGCCCTACGCAGCCTGAGGAGTTTAAAATCGACGACCTCGACCCTCTCTATTTCTAACACGGTCTAATCCGGCACTGGCGGAGGGAGGGTGTCCCCCTTTGAGACCGTCGCCTGCCTGGATGACAGGCGATCGAGCCCCCATGGATGGGTTTACGGCGTGTCTCAAAGGGGGACACCCTCCCGCAGCACTCCACGACGAAGTAACCAAACAAAAAAACGGCCCACCCCAAAAGGTGAGCCGTTTTCGGAATGTTCATCGGCATCCTTGCCGAACGTTCAATGCCTTACCAGAACCGCATGTAAATGAAGGCGGTGATGCCGAGAATGATAACGGTGTGGATGATATCCCACTTATCAATGCCGGCCTTGATTTCGGCACGCTGTTCCTTACTGATCGACCCATAGGTCAGGCCGGCCACCTGCTCATCGCTGGCCTGACGGGTGAAGAAGCTCACCCCGATGACCAGCAGCACAATGGCAATAAACAGGACCGAGCAGAAGTACAGCCAGTTCAGGTCAACCATGCCCAGCCAGATACTGCCCTCGGGCAGGCTGTCTTCGAAGATGGTCAGCACCAGGCGCGTCATGCCGATCACGAAACCGGCGACCAGACCGGTGATACCGGCGGCGGGGGTGATTTTGCGAGAGAACACACCCAGCAGGAATACTGCGGCAATACCCGGGGCAATCAGCGACTGAACCAGCTGCAGATACTCATACAGTACATCGGCGATGGACTGCATGATCGGAATCCACAGAATACCCAGTGCGACCACGGCTACGGTGGCATAACGGCCCACTTTCACCAGGTGCTGTTCGCTCGACTGGGGCTTGTACTTCTTGTAGAAATCGATGGTGAACAGGGTCGCCGAGGAGTTGAACAGCGAGGCCAGGGAGCTCATTAGCGCTGCGATCAGACCACCGATCACAATGCCCTTGATACCCGAGGGCAGCAACTCGGTTACCAGCGTGGCAAAGGCCTGGTCCGCACTGGCCAGGTTGATCTGGCCCTGCTCGTGCAGTGCGTAGGCGATCATGCCCGGGAACAGGAAGATGAATACCGGCAGCAGCTTCAGGTAACCGGCGAAGATGGTACCGCGACGGGCGGCCTGAATGCCTTTGGCGGTCAGCACACGCTGAACAATGTACTGGTCAGTACACCAGTACCACAGACCGATGATGATGGAACCGCCGATCACGCCCAGCCAGGGGAATTCCGGATCGTCCAGTGGCCGCATCAGGCTCATGCGCTCAGCGTTGATGCGCTCCAGCTCTTCCATGCCGCCGACTTTATCCATGCCCACAAACAGGATGACCAGAGAACCCAGGATCAGGATCGGCGTCTGAATGACCGAGGTGACCAGAATGGCCTTCATGCCCCCGGCGACGGTGTACAGACCGGTAATCAATACCAGGCCCATGGCCGCGATCCAGAAGAAGTCGATGCCCCAGAGGGAATCGATACCCAGTACGGTTTTCAGTACCACGCCACCGGCGTAGACCGTGACCGACACTTTGGTCAGAACGTAACTGACCAGTGAGATGAACGAGAGGAAGGTGCGTGAGCTACTGGAGTAACGGCGCTCCAGGTACTCGGGCATGGTGTAGACCTTGGCGCTCCAGTAGAAGGGCGCAAACACCCAGCCGAGAAGGATGATAATCCACGACTGCAGTTCCCAGTGGGCCATGGCCATGCCTGTCTGGGCACCGGCGCCGGAGAGGCCGACCAGATGCTCGGAGCCGATATTGGAGGCGAAAATGGAGGCCCCGATTACCAGCCAGCCCGCATTGCGGCCCGCCAGGAAGTAATCGGTGGTGTCTTTTTCCTTCTCCATGAAGGACCAGACCACTACCCCAAGAAGAATCAGGAAGAACAGGCCGAGAACGGCCCAGTCCAGACCACTGAATGGAATCATCGTTATCTACCACCCTGGTTTTTTTAGGCTAAGAAATAGCGTTATTGGATGGCTCCCAAGGAAGGAACCTACTTATTAAAGTATTATCATATCATTTAAAGCAGCGGTCTGAGAATCACCGATTGCGCCGGAATCGGTAAATTTACGGGTCGACGTCGAATAAAGCGCTGATATCCCGCTCGTAAGCCCAGCGTAAAATCTCGTCCACCTCATTGTCGAGCGCCCTGATCGGGCTGGCGACTTGATCATACTGACGGGCCTGCAGTATTTTGTCGAGAAGGCCGCTGATCCGTTTCAGGCGGGGCACGCCGCAGTAGCAGCAGCTACCGTACAGTCGGTGCACCAACTCTTCCAGCTGCTCGAAATCCTGGTTGTCGAAGGCCTGGTTGATGGCGTCCCGCTCACCACCCAGGTTCTTGACCAGCATTTCCAGCATGTCCCGGGCCAGGGTCGGCTTGTGGTTGGCGAGCTTGAGGCACAGGGGAATGTCCACCGGGCTGGGCTGTTCATCCTCGGCCAGTTCAATGGCGGGCAGCCTGGGTTGGGTCGGCGTGCCGTGAACCGGGCCCTCCACGGCCTGACGCCCATTGAGCGGTACCCAGCGATTGACGATATGGGCCAACTGGTTTTCGCTGACCGGCTTGCTGACGCAGTCGTCCATACCGGCGATCAACAGTTCCGCTTTTTGTTCGGTCATAGAGTGGGCGGTGAGGGCAATGATCGGGGTGCGCCGCCGGGGGTGATCGATGCGCAGCCGTTTGGTGGTCTCGATGCCGTCCATGCCGGGCATCTGGATGTCCATGAAAATCAGGTCGAATTCCTGTTTCCGACACCATTCCAGTGCTTCCTTGCCGCTGGTGGCCAGTACCACTTCGGTGTTCAGACCGCGCAGCAGCTCTCCGGCCAGTTGCAGGTTGGCGGGATTGTCATCGACCACCAGAATGCGGGCGGCGGGTTTGCCGCCGGCGTTCGGGCCTTTGCTCTGGGCGTCGCCCGGGCGCTTCAGGGGAATGTCCATCTGCCGCGCCAGGGTCTCCAGCAATGCCTCGTAGCTGATCGGTTTATTGATGAAGGTGGTGCTGCAGGTGTCCACGCCCTGGCGGAACAGGCGCTGGTGTGCCGGGGTGCAGCAGGCGATCAGAATGCAGTCGAATTCGCGCCGCAGCTGTTGGGTCAGGCTTTCCAGCAGGGGCGCCTGGAGCTTGCGCTCGCTCGGTGCGATATCCATGAACACCAGGCGAAACGCATCGTCCCGCTCCTGGGCTTTGCGCAGGGCCGGGAAGATATCGTGAATGGAGGAGATGGTGTCCGTGTCGGCCTGCCACAGGTGCAGCAGTTGCTCCAGTTGGTGGCAGGACGGGGGGTTGTCGCTGCAGATCAGGGCCCGTTCTCCCAACAGCAGACGTTCGGCCGGGGTCTCCGGCAGACTCTTGTCGATACCCAGACGGGCGGTGAACCAGAACCGGGCCCCCTGCTCGGGCTGGCTCTCAACGCCGATTTCGCCGCCCATGCGTTCCACCAGTCCCTTACAGATCACCAGGCCGAGACCGGTGCCACCGTATTCCCGGGTGCTGGAGGTGTCCGCCTGGTTGAACGCGCTGAACAGCCGCTCTTTCTGTTCGGCGGTGAGGCCAATGCCGTTGTCACTGACGCTGACCTTGAGGGTGAGCTGGGTTTCCTGGCGGTTGATCAGGGCGGTGTGCACGACAATGTTGCCCTGCTGGCTGAACTTGATCGCGTTGCTCACCAGGTTGGTCAGCACCTGTTTGAAGCGCAGCGGATCACCGAGCAGGTGCAGCGGCAGGTTGTCGTCGAGCAGGGTCACCAGTTGCAGGTTTTTCTCGTGGGCATCCGGCGCCAGAATGTGTACGGCTTCCTCCACAACTTTGCGCAAGGGCAGGGGGACATAGTCCAGCGTCAGTTTGCCGGACTCGATTTTGGAGAAGTCCAGAATGTCGTTGATCACGGTCAGCAGGTTCTGGGAGGAGTCCCGGATGGTCTCCAGGTACTCTTTCTGCTGTTCGTCCAGGTCGGTTTTCAGGGCCAGATTGGTGAACCCGAGAATGCCGTTGAGCGGGGTGCGGATTTCGTGACTGGTGTTGGCCAGAAACTCTGATTTGATCCGGCTGGCTTCCAGGGCCTCCTTGCGGGCCATGTTCAGCTCGATATTCTGGATCTCAATGGTTTCCAGGGTCTCGCGCAGGTCCTCGGTGGACTGGTCGATGTTCACCTGCATATCCCGGTGAGCCTGTTCCAGGGATTCGGCGGTGTCGTTCACCGCTCGGGCCAGCTCGTCCAGCTCACGGCTTCCCATACTCGGTAGGCGGCGGTCCATCTGGCCGCGGGCCATGCCCTGGATTGTTTCCCGGATCTGGTTCAGTGGGCGCGTTAAGTGCTTGTAAAGACGGGTGGAGAACCACGCACACAGCGCCAGGCACACCAGCGTCAGTACCAGGGTAATCAGGATGGTCTGGTAACGCAGCACCAGAAACGGTGAGGCCAGCAGCTCCACCTCGATCCAGCCGGGCGATGGCGCGCCGTCCCGGCCCGGGACCGGATGGGCAAAGCGGATCGATTTGGGGGTTTCCCGCTGTTGGGGCTGGCTCAGGTCCGCCGGTGCGGGATTGACCAGCGGCAGCATGCGAGGCCCGCTGTGAATGGTGGTGCCGCTGTCTTTGAGATACAGCTCGACGGCCCGGATGTAGGGCTCTTCCAGAGAGGCCTGAATGACCGAGCGCATTAGGTCCGGGTCATTCCGGCTCAGGGTTTCGGCGCTGATTTCGGCCAGTTTCTCACTCAACGCGCCTCCGCGCTGGCTGACAAACTTGTTCAATTGCGCCAGATACAGGTAGGTCAGAGTGAAGGCGAGGATCAGGGTGACACCCAGGGCGGGGAAGAGTACCAGGCGCCATATCTGGGTTTTGATGTCGGTCAGTCTCATGGGGCTTGTTATCGTTTCCGTTCCGTGTGCGGCCAAGTCCGCTGGTTTGGTTTCACCTTAGCATATTCAGCGGTAGAATAGCGGGCTTTTGCGGGGTCTGTGAAGCGGTTCCCAGCCCCGTCCCATCGATGGTTATGGCGTTCAGATTATGGCGGTATCCCCTTTTCCGACGATTGTGTCCTGTGTTGGCAATACACCGCTGGTGCGCCTGCAGCGGCTGCCCGGCGACACCAGCAACGAGATTCTGGTCAAGCTCGAAGGCAATAACCCGGCGGGTTCGGTCAAGGACCGGCCGGCCCTGTGGATGATCCAGCAGGCTGAGGCCCAGGGATTGATCCAGCCGGGCGATACCCTGATCGAGGCCACCAGTGGCAACACCGGCATCGCCCTGGCGATGGTGGCGGCGATCAAAGGGTATCGGATGATCCTGATCATGCCCGATAACAGCACTCAGGAGCGCAAGGATGCCATGACGGCCTACGGCGCCGAGCTGATTCAGGTGACCGAGGAGGAGGGCATGGAAGGCGCCCGCGATCTGGCGCTGAGGATGCAGGCCGAGGGGCGTGGTCGGGTACTCGATCAGTTTGGCAACGCCTCCAACCCCCAGGCCCACTACGAGACCACCGGCCCGGAAATCTGGCATCAGACCGACGGGCGGATCACCCACTTCATCAGCTCCATGGGTACCACGGGGACCATCATGGGGTGCTCCCGCTATTTCAAGGAGCAGAATCCGAACATCGAAATCATCGGCCTGCAGCCGGATGAAAACGCCAAAATCCCGGGGATTCGCCGCTGGCCGGAAGCCTATCTGCCGAAAATTTACGACGCGTCCCGGGTCGACCATATCGTCAATATGCCCCAGCAACTGGCGGAGGAGACCATGCGGGCCCTGGCCCGTCAGGAGGGCATTTTTGCCGGGGTCTCTTCCGGCGGTTCGGTGGCGGCGGCGCTGGAGTTGAGCCGACACGTCAGCAACGCAGTGATTGTGGCCATCGTCTGTGATCGGGGCGATCGCTACCTGTCGTCCGGCGTATACCGGGCATGAGCCGCCGGCCACCCGCGCGTCCCGGTCGGCGACCCCGCTCGGGGCGCAAACCCCGGTTCCAACCCCGACACCTGCCCGATGCCCTGACCGTGGAACGCCTGAGCCACGACGGCCGGGGCATTGTCCGCTGGCAGGGCAAGACCCTGTTTGTCGCCGGCGCTCTGCCGGGGGAGTCGGTCCGCGTNCTNCTGGAAGGGGAGCAGAGCCGGTACGCCGANGGCTCCGCCGCCGAAGTGCTCNCGCCNGCNCCGGANCGGCAAANNCCGCCCTGTCCNNATTTTCGGGAGTGNGGCGGCTGTCAGTTGCAGCANGTGCGGCCCGNTNCGCAGCTCNCNTTCAAGCAGNAGGCCCTGCTGGACCAGTTGTCCCGGTGGGGNGGCGTNGTACCGCGCCAGGTCGCCCCCGCCATTGAATCCCCCAGCGAGGGCTATCGNCATCGGGCCCGCCTGGGCGTCTGGACGGACAAGCGCGGCCAGGTCACCCTCGGGTTTCGTCGNCGGGGCCAGCGGGANCTGGTGAGTATCGGGCACTGCGATGTGCTGGCNCCGGNNCTCAANGCCNTGATTGAACCNNTGAANCNNTGGCTGTCNGGNNTNCAGGCGCGCGGCGCCATCAGTCATATCGAGCTGATTCTGGCGAGTGAAGGGCCAGCGCTGGTNCTNCGGGAAATNAAAACNCTGAAAGACGCTGANNGNGANGCNCTGGNNANNGCNNTGCCCNNCGTCCCGCCGGAGCGGATCTGGCGCCANATCAACGACCAGAGCACGCTACTCACNNTGGGCGGAGAGCCCTGNGATCCCCGNCTGAGCTACGAGCTNCCTGANTTCGATCTCANCCTGGCGTTTCATCCCCAGGACTTCACCCAGGTGAATGCCGNGGTCAACCGCCGCATGGTNCNCCAGGCNNTGGACTGGTTGGCNCCNNGGCCNGGAGANCAGGTGCTGGACCTGTTTTGTGGCATCGGCAACTTTACGCTACCCTTGGCCCGCTCCGGCGCCCGGGTACTGGGGCTGGAGGGGGCCGCCAGCATGGTGAGCCGGGGCGANGAGAACGCCCNGCNCAATNNNCTGGAGGCNANCTTCGCCCAGGCCAACCTGGCCGACCCCAGCCCCGCCATGCGCCGCCGTTGGGGNANGCCGGATGCGGTGCTGATNGACCCNCCGNGNGANGGCGCGCGCGAGGTNNTGGACACAGTGATAAAACTCCGGCCGGGCCGNCTGGTCTATGTGTCCTGCAATCCCGCCACCCTGGCGNGGGATGCCGCCGAATTGGCCAAGTCGGGTTATGACTTGCAATCCGTCGGCGTGCTGGATATGTTCCCGCACACCGANCATGTGGAATCCATGGCGCTGTTCGAGCGCCGCTAACACCGACAGGACGATCTCCGGGCTTTTTGACGGNCGGGGGTCGAGGGTGAACAAGACCGATGGTAAAAGTTCGAGAAGACCATCCCGTTGCCGACGACGGCACCATTGANATTGANGCCTGGCTTGAGCGATTGCCCGGGGCGGCGGAGCGCTCAGAAGAAAGCCAGGCGCAGCTGCNCCGGGCCTGNGCCCTCAGNGCCGAAGCCGACCGGGTCAACACTCAGGTNGAGTATGACTGGGGCAGCAGTTGTCTGAGTATCGGGCTGGATATGGCNGAGTTGCTGGCGGATCTGCAACTGGATCAGGACACCCTGGTGGCNGCCATTCTCTACCGGGCGGTGCGCGAAGANCGCCTCACNCTTGANGCCGTCCAGAAAGCCTTTGGCGAGACGGTGGCCAAGCTGATCAANGGCGTATTGCGCATGGCCGCGATCAGCTATCAGCGNGGCGANGGNGACGAGCGGGTGTTCGGTCGGCAATCCGAAGAGCAGGCGGAAAATATCCGCAAGATGCTGGTGGCCATGGTCGATGATGTGCGCGTGGCGCTGATCAAGCTGGCCGAGCGCACCTGCGCCATACGCGCGGTCAAGGACNCAGGCNCCCAGCGGCGGCGGCAGGTCGCCCGGGAAGTGGCGGACGTCTACGCCCCCCTGGCNCANCGNNTGGGCATTGGCCACATCAAGTGGGAACTGGAAGACCTGGCCTTNCGCTANCTGGAGCCGGCGGATTACAAGCGCATCGCCACACTGCTGGATGAGCGGCGGCTGGCGCGCCAGGAATACATCGACAACGTCCTGANGGTGTTGCGCGATGAGNTGAAAGACGCCCATATTGACGGTGAGGTCACCGGCCGGGCCAAGCACATTTACAGCATCTGGCGGAAGATGCAGCGCAAGGGCATCAGCTTCTCCCAGGTGTACGACATTCGGGCCGTGCGCATACTGGTGCCCACCGTGCGCGACTGCTACACCGTGCTGGGTATCGTGCACAGTCAGTGGCGCAACATCCCCCACGAGTTCGATGACTACATCGCCTCGCCCAAGGAAAATGGCTACCGGTCACTGCATACCGCGGTCATTGGTCCGGACAACAAAGTACTGGAAATTCAGATCCGCACCTTCGCCATGCACGATGAGGCGGAGCTGGGGGTGTGTGCCCACTGGCGCTATAAAGGTACCGATACCGATGCCAGTGAAAAAAGCTACGAACAGAAAATTGCCTGGTTGCGTCAGGTGCTCGAGTGGCACGACGAGTTGGGCGGCGACGGCCAGCCGCTCAAGGAAGGCCTGCGCGCGGTAGATCAGGACCGCATCTACGTGTTTACCCCGGAAGGCCACGTGGTGGATTTGCCCAAAACCGCCACCCCGCTGGATTTTGCCTACCGCATTCACACGGATGTGGGTCATCGCTGTCGCGGTGCCAAGGTCAACAACCGTATCGTGCCCCTGAACTATCACCTGAATACCGCCGATCAAGTGGAAATTCTCACCGGCAAGCGGGAGGCGCCCAGCCGGGATTGGCTGTCGCCGGCACTGGGCTATATCAACACCGCCCGGGCCCGGGCCAAGGTGCAGCACTGGTTCAAGGTGCAGGCACGGGACCAGAACATTGCCGAAGGTCAGGCGCTGTTGGATCGGGAATTCAAACGGTTGGCGCTGCTGGATCTGGATTTCGAAGCCCTGGCCCACAAACTGAATATGCAGAGTCTGGACGACCTCTACGCCGCGGTAGGCGCCAGCGATATCGGTGTCGGTCAGGTACTGAGTGCCGCTCAGCGACTGCTCAAGGCCTCGCGCCCGGAAGAGCTGGTCATCCCGTTCAAGGCCAAATCCGGCAAACGCAAGAAAGATTCGGATGTCTACATCGAAGGTGTGGGCAACCTGCTCACCCAGATTGCCAGTTGCTGTAACCCGGTCCCCGGGGATGCCATTACCGGCTATATCACCCTGGGTAAAGGCGTGTCCATTCACCGACAGGATTGCAGCAACATCTTGCAGCTTCAGGCCGATGAACCCCAGCGGATCATCAAAGTGTCCTGGGGTGAGACGCCTCAGAGCAGCTACTCGGTGGATATCATCATCGAAGCCTACGACCGTCAGGGGCTGCTGCGGGACATCACCACACTGCTGGACAGCGAACGTATCAACATCAGCGCCATGCAGACGCTGTCCGACAAGCGCAAGAACACCGTGGATATGCTGGTCAGCGCCGAGATTCGAAGCATCGATGAACTGAGCCGAATCCTCACGCGCCTCAACCAGCTACCCAACATTGCCTCGGCCCGCCGCAAACACTAAGCGCTGGCACCAAAACAACCCGTAGGGCGGATAAGGCCAACGGCCGCATCCGCCGCAACCCAAACACTCGGGACCATCACAATCATGCCTCACACTGTAGACGACTTACTCTACCTCATGTCCCGCCTGCGCGAGCCCAACACCGGCTGCCCCTGGGACCTGAAGCAGTCCTACCGCACCATCGCCCCCTCCACCCTGGAAGAGGCCTACGAAGTGGTGGACACCATCGAGCGGGGCGACTATGACCATCTGCGCGAAGAGCTCGGAGATCTGCTGTTTCAGGTGATTTTCTACAGCCAACTGGGCAAGGAAGAGGAGCGCTTTGATTTCGGCCAGATCGTTGATGGCTTGGTGAGCAAACTGATTCGCCGTCACCCGCATGTCTTCCCCGATGGCACCCTGGACAGTCGCGTGGACGACCAGGCCTCATTGCCGGCGGATGTCAAACAGCGCTGGGAGGCCATCAAACAGCAGGAGCGGGAAGAGAAGGGCGTGCGGGGTGTACTCGACGACGTGCCCCTGAATCTCCCGGCCCTCAGCCGCGCGGCCAAATTGCAAAAACGCGCCGCCAACGTCGGCTTCGATTGGCCGGACGTCCGCGGTCCCCTGGGTAAAATCCGGGAGGAGACCGACGAGTTGACCGAGGCGCTGGAGGCCGGCGACCAGGCTCACCTGACCGAAGAGCTGGGCGACCTGCTGTTCGCCGTCACCAATACCGCCCGCCACCTGAAGATCGACCCCGAAGCGGCTCTGCGTCAGGCCAACCGCAAGTTTGAGCAGCGCTTCCGCTACGTCGAGCAGAATGCCGAGGGAAATCTGAACGATCACTCTCTCGAAGCCCTCGATACCCTCTGGAACCAAGCCAAAACCCAACCCCGTAGGTCGGATTAGCGCAAAGCGCGTAATCCGACAATCCCACCCGATCCCCACAACGTGGGCTTACGGCCTTCGGCCTAAACCAACCTACGAATCGGTAAGCCACTCCACCAATCGATTGCAACGCCATCTTATGACTCTGGCGCCGAAATCAGCCTTCTCCTTATAAACAAAAACTCTGTGACCACCCCAATGAAATCGGTTAACCTCCAATCCGTGAACTACAATAAAAGTGATGGAATCTCGGCCAGGAGAAGTAACGGTGAATTGGCAAGACGTCCAGCCGGATTCGATGGACCGGAGCACAAGCTCCATCAAAATCCACGTCTCCGAGCTCAGAGTCGGCATGTTCGTTTCCAAACTCGATCGGGATTGGCTCGATACGCCGTTCCTGGTGCAGGGCTTTATGATCGAAGGCCCGGAAGATGTCGACACCGTGGCCGAATACGCCGAGTATGTCTGGATCGACGCCGTGCCGACGAATTGGCGGCCCCCGGAACAGCGCACTGGCCTGAAAGCCGCCATCCGCCCCAAAACCACCTACATCAATAAAGTTTCGGCCCGGGAAGAGCACGGTCAGGCGATCAAGGTGTTTCGCCAGGCCCGCCAGCTCACCAAAACCCTGGTCGATGACATTCGCCTTGGGGGTGCCATCAATACCGAACAGGCCAAAGCCACGGTTCGGACCTGCGTCGACAGCATCCTGCGCAACCCCGATGCGCTCCTGTGGATGACCAAAATCCGCAATGAAGACGAATACACCGCCGAGCACTGCCTGAACGTCTGCATACTGGCCATCGCTTTCGGGCGGCACCTGGGCATGGAAGAGGCGGACCTGGAAAAGCTGGGTCTGTGCGGTCTGCTCCACGATGTGGGCAAGATGCGGGTACCGCCGGACATCTTGAATAAACCGGGCGCGCTCACCCCGAAAGAGTTCAACATGATCCGGGCCCATACCGTGCACGGCCGCAACCTGTTGCTGTCCACGCCGGGCATTTTCAACGTGGTGGTGGACGTGGCCTACACCCACCACGAACGCATCGACGGAACCGGTTATCCGCGCAAACTGCCAGCGGAAAAAATATCCCGCTTCGCCCGCATCATCGCGCTGGTCGACGCCTACGATGCCATGACCGCCAACCGCTGTTACGCGGAGGCCATTCCCACCACCTCCGCTCTGAAAAATATCTACAAGGATCGCGGCACCCATTTCGATGAGAAGCTCGCCCTGGAATTCATCAAAAGCATCGGCCTTTATCCCCCGGGCACTATCGTACAGCTGCGCAACGAGCTGGTGGGCATAGTGCTGGAAACCAGTAAGAAGTACCGCCACCTGCCCAAGGTGATTCTGATCAAGCGAGGCGAGCGACCACTCAAAAAAGAACAGGTCATTAACCTGGCGGATGTGGAGCGGGGTCAACTGAAAGACGATTTCCTGATTCAACGGGCCCTCAAAGATGGGACCTACGGCATCAGTGTGGCCGAATACCGGGAAAAGGGGCTGGTGTTTCGGGCGGCGACGCCATAGCGACAAGCTTCCCGGGTTTGCAAAAAATGTGAGATAGTGCACACTTTAGCCGGTGAATGGGCGGGCTTTGACGCAAAAATCCGCGTAAAGCAATAAACGTTTAAGGTAAAGATTTTTCTGGGCAGACCGGGGATATATGTCAATCTGACGTACTTAAACACGTCATTCTGACGCGATTAAGTACGTCAGATTGATGTTGAATATACTGTTATGGCAATGCTCAATCAAGAATAGGAAGCAACATCAATCAATTGGAGGCAAGATGAAGTTAGCGAAAGCACATATCAAAGAGTTCCGTAGTATTAACGACTCTACGGAGTTCGAAATTAATGATATCACTTGCCTTGTGGGGAAGAATGAGTCAGGGAAAACGGCAATTTTGCGAGCCCTGTACAAGCTCAATCCAATAATTGAAGAGGATGGTTATTTCGATGTTACGGATGACTATCCAAGAAGAGATGTTTCCGACTATGAAGAGGCTGTAGAAGAGGGCGAGCGTGAGCCTGCAGTAGTTGTCACTGCTACTTATGAGTTGGAAAACGAAGACATTTTGGCAGTCGAAGCTATCTATGGTGAGGAGTGCTTCGCCTCTAGCAACCCGATAGTATCACTTTCAAAAGACTACGATAATAAGCGAACATTCGGAGAGCTTAAGCTAAACCAAGAAAAGGCACTGCAATACCTGATAAAATCAACAGATTTATCCGCTACAGTAAATGAGCAAGCGCTGGCAGCTGGCTCTGTTACTGAGGTCTGCTCTATTATCGAAGTTGCTGAGCAAACAGATGCTGCACAGTCGTTGTTACGCAAGATTAAACCTATAAAGGAAAACGGACTTAGATACGTCGTTTACAACGACATATTAAGAAGCAGAATTCCCAAGTTCTTGTACTTCGACGACTATTACCAGATGAAAGGCCAAGATAATGTAGAGGCGCTCCAAAAAAGGCGTGCAGAGAATACGTTAATTGAATCGGATCACCCCTTGCTTGGCTTGCTCTCTCTTGCAAAGTTAAAACTAGACGAGCTTTCAGATCCAAAGCGCACCGAAGCGTTACTATCAAAATTAGAAGCAGCTGAAAACCAGCTTACCTCACGAGTGCTCAAGTATTGGTCGCAAAATAAGCACATACGGCTGAAATTTGATATTAGACCTGCTCAACCAGAAGACCCAGAAGGAATGAGATCCGGAACCAATATCTGGGGCCGTGTTGTAGACACCAAGCACATGGTTAGTACCCCTTTGCGGACTCGTTCGAGAGGTTTTGTATGGTTTTTCTCTTTTCTAGCCTGGTATTCTGATCTGAAAAGGAATAAGGAAAATCTAATTCTTCTTCTGGATGAGCCAGGATTATCCTTGCATGCAAAGGCGCAAGCAGATCTTCTGGAGTATTTTGAGAAAGAGTTGCGGCCACACCATCAGGTTATTTACTCGACGCATTCTCCGTTTCTTGTGGATTCCACGAGGTTTGATCGAGTTCGCATTGTGCAAGACATTAGTGTCGAAAAATCTGACGAATTAGTGCCTAAAGAGAAAGAGGGAACCAAGGTCACTACAGAAATTTTAGAGGCCACTGAGGATAGCCTATTTCCGCTACAAGGTGCTCTAGGCTATGAAATTCATCAAACATTATTTGTAGGACCAAATAATCTTGTAGTGGAGGGTGTTTCTGATCTTCTGTATTTGCAAACAATTTCGTCGTTGTTGCAGGAGAGCGGTGAGGACGGGCTTAGTGACCAGTGGACAATTACTCCAGTGGGCGGATCTGACAAGGTATCGACCTTTGTTTCGTTGATTGGCTCCCAGAGAAGTCTAAATGTTGCAGTTCTGATCGACTACCAAAAAAAGGATAAGCAAAGCATCGAAAATATATTCAAGAAAAAGCTTCTTCATAAGAAGTCCGTGCTTACTTATGCGGATTTTACTGATGGAGACGAGGCTGATGTGGAGGATATGTTTAACGAGGGGTTTTACCTAAAACTAGTAAATAAGGAATATGGAATAAATATATCTGTATCTGACCTAAGAAAAGGCAAAGGGCGAGTAGTAAAGAAAGTAGAGGAATATCTAGAAAAACACCCTCTACCAAATGGGATTAAATTCAACCACTATCGTCCTGCCAAGTATTTTGCGTCAAAGATTAGCGAACTAAAAAAGGATCTAAGCGATTCGCAGCTTGACAGGTTCAGACAGGCATTCGGCTCTCTCAATGACCTCATCTAGCCTTGGGAGGCCATAACAAGCGGCTGCTTTCCGACTGCCAATAATGTCACTCCTTTTGCTGTCGCAAAAACAGCGCCACTTTTGGCAGCCGCAGAGCCGAGCGTTAGGCGCCAGCCCAAAATCGGTGTATATCAATGAATGATGTAATAAAAACTGAGCAGGAATTGTTTGATGAGCTGGAGTCGCTATGCAGATCTCCGGGCTACCTACATGCTATAGCTTACTTTTGCTTTAGAGATAACACTATTCGGTATAAAGATGGCGAGATGGTTGTTGATGATGTGATTCAGCAATTTTCATTTGAAAGGCTTGTTCGTACTGAAATTTCGACATTAATAGGTTTGGCGTGTAAAGGCCAACTTAATATTACTCATCCAGGACCGAAAAGCATTCAGGAATATATTGATAAAACCGAATCTCTATTAAAAAGTTTGCATAAGGCTATGATGCCTCCACTAGAAGAAATATTTGATAAAAGCAAAATTGGAGACCCTAGCTTTAATCCTTTCAGGACAGGAAAAGCGTTGAGAGAATCGATATTCTATGGAGGAGAGGCCGCCTATAACTTTCAATATCGAGATCTCGCATTAATAAAGTATAAAAATGATAGCGATTGGTTCCAGAAGAATAAGGGGTATTCAATTCAAGAAGCAGAACAGATAGTATCTTCTTTGCTTCTTTTGCAAAACACTAAAATTAGCGATGTGATTCCCTCTCAACTAAAGACGCTATCGCCGGAAGATTGGACAATGCTTCCTGGATTCGTCTTTACCGATAAGGAATTGTCAGAAAAATCCGGTGTAGATCTAGAGGTCACGAAATTCTTTCTTGAGTCGTTTACTTGTCCGCCGGACATTGATAAAAATCAGTTCTCCGCTTTAGATGACTTCAACCCTATGAATGCTTACCCAATTATAAGGGTGAGCGAAAGTGAGTTCATTTTGTTTCAAAATTACGGACTGCTAGAGGCCTTGTATGAAACGCCTTTCTTTTGGTTCAATGCGGACAATAATTACAAAGTTAAAGCTAGAGAAAACAGAGGGTTATTCACTGAAAGTTTCTCAGAAGAAAGGCTTAATCTCGTATTTGGTAAAAATAGGGTTTTTACCAATATTGATATTTATAAAGATAAGAAAACTAGAGTTGGAGAAATAGATGTACTTGTTATTTTTGCCAATAGGGCAATTGTTCTTCAAGCAAAATCAAAAAAATTAACAATTGCCGCAAGAAAAGGGAACGACAATAGTCTTAAGGAAGACTTTAAAAAAGCGGTTCAAGATGCTTATGATCAAGCATACCAATGCGCCGAGTTCTTAAATGATGAAAGCTACCGGCTGCAGGACTCTTCTGGAAGCGAGCTAAAGATATATAGAGAATTTGAAAGCATATATCCTTTCTGCGTAGTCTCTGATCATTATCCCGCTCTTAGTTTTCAAGCACGTCAGTTTTTAACATATCAAACGACGAAAGAGATTAAGCCTCCATTTGTCATGGATGTTTTCCTTCTGGATGTTATGACTGAGATGCTACAGTCTCCACTACATTTTCTGAGCTATGTAAATAGAAGGGTCGAATACGCGGAAAGGATTTTATCTAATCATGAGTTAACAATCCTTTCCTATCATTTAAAGCAGAACTTATGGATTGATAGTGATATTTCTATGATCCAGTTAGGCGATGATATTTGTGCCGATCTAGACTTGGCTATGCTCACAAGGAGGAATGGTGCCCCAGGAATTCAAACCCCAGAAGGTATATTGACAAAGTACAAAGATACCACTTATGGCCGGCTAATAGCTGAAATTGATGGTCTAGACGATCCCGCGACCATTGATCTTGGCTTTCTGCTCCTTTCATTGAGTGGAGACACCATAGAACAAATTAATGACGGGATTGATCAGCTATGTAAATTACATAGTGTGGATGGAAAGCATCATGATTTAACCTTGGGTATAGATCAAGGTAAAACCGGACTAACTATCCATTGCAATGGTGACAAGGTAAATATTGCTGGTCCTAGGTTAAAAAATCACTGTGAAAAAAGAAAATACGCTTTAAAAGCCGATACTTGGTTTGGACTTTGCCTAGATCCTACAAGTAGAAAAATTAAATTCGGTCTTGAGATGAAATTTGACTGGGTGCAATCTGATGAGATGGATCAAGCAATTAAAGATCTTCCAAAGCCCCAGAATCTTAAGAATGGTGGCCGAGTGAACTTTTCGACAAAAAGGCGAAATGAAAAGAAGATAGGTCGTAATGATCCATGTCCCTGTGGTAGTCAAAGAAAGTACAAAAAATGTTGTCTGGTATAGGTATGGTCGGTGTATCGCCTAACAAGCGCATGTTGTCGGACTGGTTTTCCGCTGCGTGAACTTGCACCACTTTGACGGACATTAGCTTACTGCGCCCTAAGCGTAGCCCCGTCTCTGGCTAATCCCTCACCATGATAATGGCCGTGAAATCTACTCTGAGCCCCTTAATGGAATAAAACTCCCGCTAAGACGTTAACTGGTTGAAACCCAATCAGTAGGAGGTCTTAGTCATGAAAAAATCAACACTCGTTCTCGCAATCGCTTCTGTTTTGGCTCTGCCAAGCTCCGCTCAAACCTTCAATTCTGAGGCCGAGGCTGACGCTCGGGTTAGCGCCGATGCGCAGATGCAAACCTCAGGAACTCGTGACGCCGGTGAGCCGGCAGGTGAACAGGATCAGCAGAACGCGGCGTCTACAGAAGCCCGCGGCGATGCGGGCGGCTCGTCCACTGTGAGCCTGCGGTCCGAAGAGCCGTCTTCCCAGGATGAGCCCGCCGAAACGGGCAATGAGGTTTCCGATAACGGGGATGCTATCAACGACGATGCTGATGAAACATCCGGTAGCGCTTCCAACCTGACTGCTGAGTCCCGCACTCTGCTGGAAGGCACTGGCGAGGTTGCTACCTCGGCTGCACAGAATGTCGAGGGCGAAGCCAATGCCGGCGCCGAGGCGGGGCTGACCACGGCGGCGTCCGTCGGTGAGCAAGCCGGTGAGCGTATGGAACAGGGGCAGGGCACGGCCGAAGCCGCTGTTCAGGGTGGCGTTGATACCGCTGCAGAGGCTGGCGCCCAGGCAGAGGAGCAGGCCGCTGCGGCTGTGGAGTCGGCCAGCGTTACGGCGGCGGCTGGTGCCGATGTGGCCGCGGAAGTCAGCCAGGCGGTTGGCAATGAAGTGTCCAACTCGGTAAGCGCGGCAACGGCGACGGCGGTTGATGCGGAGGTTGCCCAGCAGGTGAGCGCAACGGTGGCCGACCAGGTGGCCGGCGAAGCGGCCGGGGCCGCTGAAGCCTCCGTCAAACAGGTACTCGATGCCAGTATCACCCGCTAACACCCACTTCCAGTCAGCACCGGCGGGCCTCAGTCCGACCGGTGCTTTTTTTCGGAGTCATTCCCATGAATATGAATACATTACCCCGAATGGTACTGACCGTTGCCGCCGTTTTTTCCAGTGTTCCCGCCCTTGCTCAGAATGATGGCACGTCGGATAAAAAGGCGGACTTCAACGTGAAACTCCAGGCCGGCGGTGCCTATGATTCGACGCTGTCGGTTGCGTCGCTGGACCAGACATCCAACCAGGGCGACTCGGCAAATGTGTTTTACGGCCGGGTCGGTGGTGAGCTTTATCCGACCGAGCGGATCACCCTGAAAGGCAGTTACAGTCTGTCCTCACGCCGGTATCACGAGGTCAGCGAATTCGACCAGGATCTGGGCATCGCTTCGCTTGATGCTGCCATTGATCTGGCGGGCATTACCTGGGGCCTGAGTCGGCATGTCGCGGACGCCGAGCTCGCGTCCGAGCCCTTGCTGGATCTGACCAGAGACAGCCTCTACGCCGCCAAACTGTTCAGCGAGGGCCTGTATGTTCGCGGTGCCTATACCGACAGCGAAAAACGGTTTGAGAACAACCGCGAACGCAACGCCGATGGCGAAGAACTGGCCGCCGATGTCTATTACTTTTTCAACGGTGCCCGTAGCTTCTGGTCACTGGGCGTGGGCCGCGAGGTGGAGGAGGCCCGTTCGCTGGCGTTCGACAATGCCGCTCTTAAACTGCGGGCTCGCTATTCCTACACAGGCTCGATAGCGGGTAAGGAAAGCCGGATACAGCTGGGTTGGCGGTATCAGGATCGGGACTACGACAACGTAAGCGACGGAGGCTTGCCCGGAACGGGTAGCGCCATGTCGCCGACCGGAACGGGCACTCGGCATGACCGCAGTCATGTGGTCGAAGCGATCTGGTCGCTGAGTTTTACGCAGTGGTTGGCGCTGGAAACCAAGGTCGAGCACGGTAATTACCAATCGAACTTCGACGCGGCGGATTACCGGGAAACCGGGGTGTCGGCGTTGCTGAGTGTGGAGTTCTGAGGTTAGCCCGCTACTCCAACAGGCCGTGGCCAAAAATCGGGTCGCGGCCTTTCTCTCCCAGATCTTTTGCCTGCCCGGCCAGATAGTGCACCACTTCTTCACTGGAGGCCCGTTGCTTGGCCAGGGCACAGGCCACATGAGCGGTCACCGTCGGCGCGGCCATGGAGGTGCCACTCTCGTGGCCAAATTCCCCATTGCCCCGGGTGGTGCGTACCGACACGCCGGGGCCGGCAAAATCGATGTGCTCTCCTCGATTGGCCCAGCGATACACCTGCCTGTCCGCATCCACGGCGGTAATGGCGATTACGCCGGGGTAGGCCGCCGGGTAAAGCGGTGAGGCTGCGGGCCCCTCATTGCCTGCCGCCGCGACCACGGCGGTTCCCCCAGCGGTGATCCGTTCCATGGCGGTGGCGAGTATGCGGTTGTCAGGCCCCGTCAGGCTCATATTGATCACGCTCACCTCCCGCTCGGCCAGCCATTCCAGGCCCGACAGCAGATGCATCATGGTGGCGCCCTGGGCGTATTGATTGCGGCTGTAGAACACGGAGGCGTTATAGAGCCTCGCCTCCGGCAAGCGTGCGGGAACGTCGTCAAAGCTCCCTACCATGAGCCCGGCGACCGCCGTGCCATGGCCGGTGGGCGGACCTTGCTCTCCGGTGCCCTCGGGGTCCGGTAAAAAGGCTTGTTCCACGATGCGGCTGTTGATCAGCCCCGGATGTTCCGTGGCGATGGCGGTATCGATCATGCCCACCTTCACCGGTTGTTCGCACAGCGGTTTGCGCGGGCGCTCGACAGGTGTCGACGATGGGTTGTCGGACTGGGGGTTGTAGATATGGTTGCGGTCCAGCCGTTCGGCCAAGTCGGCCGGCAAGGCTGTCTGCAGAGCGGCGTAGGAATCCAGTCGTGCCGGTACCCGAAAGCGCACCATCTCCAACCCCAGTTTTGGCAGACGCTTCTGCTCCAGGATTTCGACATTCAGCGGTTCCAACAGCGCCCGTTCTTCGGGCGCGAGCATCAGCAGCCACTCGCTCTGTACGGCGCGCCAGCCGTTTTCCACTTCCACCTCCATAAACAGGGTGGCGCCCCGGGAATCCAGTATCGGCAAGCGGCTCGGTAGGGCGCTCAGGGGTTCTTCCGGAGGGCGCAGGTTGTCTGGCAGTTGCTCCGGCAACGGGGCAGTGAACCGGCGCTCCAGGGCACTGGTGACATCGGGTAGGGAGTCCCGGCGCAGGCGCTCTACCGAATCAACGGAGCGCTCCACCCGGTCGGTCACCGCCGATGGCAAACCGATTTGAGCCTGGGCGACGCTGCCCAAGCCCAGCAGGCACAGCACCAGTGGGCGCAATCGGGTCAATCTGGCGGGTCGGCGTTTGGCTTTCATAATCGCATATCCGGTGAAGAAGCTAGTGGGGTACCTGTTACTATAACGGCCTCACCCGATAAAAAATTCCTGGGGCCGGGAATAAAAAAACCGCTGGCCCGTTAACAGGGTACAACAGAAAGGTGCTGTCTATGAAAAGCGAATTGACCGAGGTATTGCCTCAACTGAGGCGGTTTGCCTACTCGCTCACCGGGTCGATGGACGATGCCGACGACCTGCTGCAGAGCACGGTAGAGCGAGCGCTGAACCGCACGGTACCCGAAGGAGTGGAATTGACGAAATGGCTGTTCCGGGTTTGCCGGAATTTGTGGATCGACGGTTACCGCTCCCGGAAGGTCCGTCAGGAAGCGACCTTTGATCCGCAACTGCAGGAGCGCGAAATCGTCGATGGAGAGCGGGCCATGTCGAGCGAAGTCGAACTCGACCAGGTCAGCCGCGCAATGGATCAACTGCCGGACGACCAGCGCCTGGTGTTGTCGCTGGTGGCGGTTCAGGGCCTGTCCTACAAGGAGGCGGCCGCCACGCTGGAAATACCCCCGGGCACGGTGATGAGCCGCCTGGCTCGCGCCCGAACCGCTCTCATACAAAGCCTGAATTCACCTGTTGCGAGGACCAGCGCATGAACATCAACGATGAAACCCTGTCGGCCTTTCTGGACGGCGAACTGCCCCCGGCCGAAATGGAGCAGGTTCGCGCCCGGCTGGCCGAAGACCCGGCACTGGCAGACCGCCTCGCGGAGCTGAGTGCCGTGGACAAACGCGTACGCGAGCGCGCCCACGCCATTGATGAACGGCCGCTGCCGAGCGGTGTACAAAAGCTGTTGGCGGAGGACGACACCAAGGCCGAGTCCGCCCAGGTGATTGCCTTTCCCCTGTGGCGCCGGGCCCGTCAGGCCCTGAATGCGCAAACCGGTATTGCCGCTGCTATTGCGCTGGCGTTCGGGTTCGGACTGGCCGAGATCACCGACAACGCCGGGAATCCGCAGGCCGATGCGTTCCAGTCTGTCGCCGAGCGTCTGGAAACGCTGCCCAGCGGCACCAGTGAAACTCTGCCCGACGGTCGGGAAATCACTCCCCGCCTCACCTTCGTCAACCGCGATGGGCAGCATTGCCGGCAGTACTCGGTGACCGGTGCGGGAGAGCGTTCGGAACACATTGCCTGCCGAGCCCAACAGGCGGATGCCGGCTGGGAAGAGTTGGCCAGTGTTCGGCAGCCGGCCGCAGCGCCCGGCAGTTATCAGACCGCCAGCGGTGGTTCATTGCTGGACAGTGCGCTGGACCAGATGATGGACGACGGCATTATTGAACCGGAGCAGGAAAAACAATTGATTGAAGGCGATTGGCAGCCGTAGCCAGAGGCCATCGGGACAATCGTTAAAGCCCTTGACCAGATAACCGGGAGGTAGTGTAT
Source organism: Marinimicrobium sp. (assembly GCF_002695945.1). Taxonomy (NCBI): domain Bacteria; kingdom Pseudomonadati; phylum Pseudomonadota; class Gammaproteobacteria; order Cellvibrionales; family Cellvibrionaceae; genus Marinimicrobium; species Marinimicrobium sp. The sequence continues at coordinate 52,159 of NZ_NZQP01000011.1, forward strand.
GGAAAAGCCAATACTCGCTTTGATGATGGCTCTGTTGATCAGTGCCTGCGCGGCACCTGAGGTCTACCAACCTGCCTCAGACGGCGGCTACGGCTACCGGGAAAGCCAGATTGCCGATAACCGCTACCGTGTGTCGTTTAAAATGCGCGGTGATACCCAATTCGAAGCCATGGATTACGCTCTGCTGCGGGCCGCCGAACTGACCCTGATGGCGGACCACGATTGGTTNGTCGTTGTNGATCGGCANNTGGATGGNGANAAGCGGGAGTCAGGAAGCAAATTGGNCGCAAGCCGCACCCNGGAGTGGGAGCGCAGCTGCGGTCTGCTCGGCTGTTCCACTCGCTCCCGCCCCTCCACCACCTACNGTGCCGAGATTCGTTCGGGTGATCGAGCNGAGTCGGAGGTGATCCTGGAAATCCGCCTGGGNAAGGGAGTGCGTCCCACCGAAGGCGACAGCTACGATGCNCTGGAAGTGCGGGAGACTTTGCGCAAGCGGGAGAGTTAGGGAAGCGGCACAGGGANGTGCACCAATAGGGCTNCNGGCTCGCGGGGCNCTACGGAAGNGCATCCTCATACGCCCGATATTCAATNGCCGCCACCCAGTACACCAGCTCTCCATGCTCCGGGGTGCGCACCACCACTTCATCGTCCACCCGCTTNCCGAGTAGCTGCCGGGCCAGCGGCGAGTCGACACTGAGNTGNCCNTTGCTGAGATCAAACTCGTCCGGCCCGACGATCTGGTAGGTGCGCTCTTCACCGTCTTCATCTTCCAGGGTCACCCAGGCGCCGAAGAAGATCTTGCTCCGGTCCTCCGGCAGGCGATCGACAATGGTCACGTTTTCCAGGCGTTTGCTCAGGTAGCGCACCCGGCGGTCGATTTCCCGCAGGCGTTTTTTGCCGTAGATGTAATCGCCATTTTCCGAGCGGTCGCCGTTTTTTGCGGCCTCGTGCACGGTCTGGGTGACCTGCGGGCGTTCAACCTTCCACAGTTGGGTCAGCTCTTCCTTGAGCCGACGGGCGCCCGTCGGCGTGATGTAGGGCGAGCTTCGGGGGGCGGGGGGACGCCAGCGGCCCATACTCAGTGAATCTCCTTCAGGTGAGCGATGGGCACCGGTTCAATGTTGTCGGCTGGCGTGAAACCGAAAACCTGGCCATAAAAATACAGCTCGGCCTCCAGGGCTCGCTCGATGTTCGGGCCCTGGCGGAAACCGTGGCCCTCTTCGGGAAACAGTACCAGCGCGTTGGCGATGCCCTTGTCGGTCAGTGCCTTGACCATGGCTTCGGCCTGGTTGGGGGGAACGATCTTGTCCTCTTCACCCTGCAGGAAAATCACCGGGCACTGGAGTTGTTCGATGTGTCTGATCGGGGAGCGCTCCTGATACACGGCTTGCTGTGCGGGGTAGGGGCCCACCAGGGTGTCGAGGTAGCGGGATTCAAACTTGTGGGTATCCCGAGCCAGGGCTTCCAGATCGCCAATGCCATAAAGGCTGGCGCCGGCCTGGAAAGTGTCGCGGAAGGTGAGGGCGGCCAATACCGTGTATCCGCCGGCACTGCTGCCGCGAATGGCGCAGCGCTCCGGATCCGCCAGCCCCTGTTGCGCCAGGGCCTCGGCGCCGCTGCTCACATCGATCACATCGGTCACACCCCAGTTGCCCTTGAGTCGTTCGCGATAACGGCGGCCGTAACCGGTACTGCCACGGTAATTGACATCCAGCACGGCAAAACCGCGGCTGGTCCAGAACTGGATTTTAAGGTTCAGGGCGGTCTGGGTCGCTCCGGTGGGGCCGCCGTGGCACATCACCAGCAGCGGCGGGCGTTCGCTTTCCGGTGCCACAAAGTCGGGATTGTGGGGCGGGTAATAGAAACCGTGCGCCTCTTCGCCATCGGCGGTTTCAAAGGTCATGGGTTCCGGGTTGGACAGGTAATGATGGTCCGGGTCCGTNGACGCTGAACGGGCCAGCGGCACCAGCGCCTCGGTGCCCTCGGGGCGGAAAGCCCAGAGGCAGGTGTTGTGCTGCGCGTTGGCCCCCAGAAAGAGCCCCTTGCCGCCGCCACAGCGGACCGAGCTGATATCGGTCATACCGGTCTCGATCCGGGTCAGACTACCGTGGGTCAGGTCCAGCCGCGCCAACAGCCAGTAGCCTTCCTGGGTGTAGGTGCACAGTACGGTATTGGGGCCGAGAAAATCGTAAGTGGACATGCCAAACACCCACTGGGGCGTGGCAAACTCCGCGTCCAGGTGACACAGGGTTTCCGCATCCTCCCCGGTCCAGCGGTACAGGTTCCACCAGTTGTTGCGGTCCGAGACAAAATACAGCTCACCATCCGGGGCCCACTGCGGCTGAAACACTGACTCGTCCTCGCCCCCGGCGATCATCCGGACATTCTTCAGTGCCCCATCCTCGGATACCTCCGCCAGATGGCACTCGGTGCTGTCCCAGGGCATATTGGGGTGATTCCAGCACAGNTAGCAGAACTGGGTTCCATCGGGGCTCAGGCGCGGGTTGCTGTAAAAATCCGCACCGGAGGCAAGCACCCGGGTTTCGCCACTGCCGTCCAGTGCGATGGCGACAATCTCCGCTTTCTCCTCGGTACCGCTGTCGGTGTGATCTTCACGCACACAGATCAGACGCTGNCGCTCGCTATCCAGTGTGAGGTCGGCNTAGCGATAATCGCCTTCGGGGGAGATAGCGGTGAGCTCTTTGCCGATNAGCCGGTAGATGCGNTGATCGCTGTCGAGCACGCAGTAGACGACGCCGTCCTGNACGCAGTAGCTGCCGCCGCCNTANTCGTTGGCGCGGGTGCGTACGCTGTGGGGATGGGGGGTAACATCCTGGCGCAGGCCNTGGGCGTTGAGCNGCACGAGTACGCTGCGGCCTTTTTCGCTGGGNCGGGATTCGAGCCAGTAGATGTCGTCGCCGTCGATGGCGGGTTCGCTGAGGCGGACGGTGCCCTGGGTGAGGGTCTGGGCTTTGATGGGCGAGGCCCAACTTCCGTAGGGGGCGGTGGTAGCCATAGGAGTCCTGTCGCGGTTGGTTGAGTCGTTCGGTGGGTGGTCGTGGACAACCCCTAACCAAACGGTGACAATGCCTTCATTGTCAGTGATCGTTGGCGGTTTATCAATGTGGTTCGGTTTTGTGACTTCGAGGTTCTTGGAGCGTCCGGCCTCGGNAAGGTGAACCCTTTGGAGATCCGCCGTGAATACATCCCTGTAGGCTTCTCGTCGGCTCCCTGCCTCCGAGAGTCTCCAAAGGGTTCACCTTGCCGAGGCCTACGTGCCAACCGATGAGCTTCATACTGTCTGTCTCCACTGGTTGAGACGTTACTGCAGGATTTCAGGTTGGCACTGAGGCGGGCAGGCGGTATACCGGTTCGAGACTCTCGGACACCTACATGGATGTAGGTGTTAGTGCGACGCAGGAAGCCAAAGCCGAGACATGGATGTCAACGAGAAG